>JAUXWL010000268.1 GCA_030680155.1 Anaerolineales bacterium | reverse complement strand
TGTTTACGAATCCAGCGGCGCGCACATTTGATTCTTTTTAGCGAGCCGTCGCGGGTCTTCAGTGCCAGGCCCATATTGGCAGACGGCGCTCCATGGCTGGTAGAAGGTTTGGAATTCGTCTGAGAAATAGATCTGTCCGCTGCGCCAGACAGTGCGGTTGACGGTGACATCAGCGCCCTCGGCGGAATAATCCACCTGTTCGAGTTCGCCTTCTTTCAATGCAGGGTTTTCCTCGAACACGGTCGGTTTCGGCGGGACGGTATTGTAGGGGCCTGTCGTTTCCCAGGTAACACTGCGTCCATCAGAAGTGGAGTACATCTTCCAGGTGATGGTGCGGGCCTGGACGTTGACATCGGTTTCCATCAACAGCCAGTAGGGCGTGTCGTTCTGAAATTTGAAATCCACAAGCGGGAAGAAGACGGCGGCATCCAAACCTGCAAGGCGGGCATCCTTTGTGCCGCTGCGATCCATTTCGTAATAGGTGACACGATAGGCATGCGAATACCGCTCGATGACAGGGAAGCCGCCAAAAAAGACGGTGCGGAAGAGAGTGGTACTGACCTGACACACGCCTCCACCCACCCCTTTGATGGTGCGACCACCATAAATGATCAACGCCTCAGCAAATCCGTTTTCGAGGCTGATGTCGCTGAGGATGCTTGCCATGGAGAATATTTCACCGGGGGCAATCAACACCCCATGGAACTGACCCGCGGCGGCAACGATGTTCTGAATGCGCGGGGCGCTGGAGCCGTAGAAAAAGGTTGTTTGCTCGGAGACCAATTGCGTGATGCCTAAATCCGCGCCTGTGGCTGTATCCACGACGGCGGGCTGCTGTTCGGAAACCACCAAACTGACGGCATGTTCGCCGCGCAAGAGGGCATCGTTAATGACAACGATGCTGGCCTCCACATCCATCACGCGCCCAATGCTGGAAGCTGCAATCGGTTCAATCTGTCCTGATTCATCATTGAAAACGAAACGCGCATTTTGCGGATTCTGGTCAACAATGACCTTCAAATCGCTCAGTGTGCGGCGCAGGGCGTTCGGGTCCAACCCGACACGCATTTCCGCTGCTCCCGCATTCTCCACGATTTCGACGGAAAGCATGTTCGCGAGGACAGGGATGTCATACACCCATGGACCTGGGTCGCCTTGTGCGGCATTTGGAATGGCGATGGTCAACGGCTGGCTGAGGATACGGCGCGCGGCATCCGCCTGCGAGGAGACATCCATCAATCTTGGAGAGGTTTCCTGAATGACGAGGGGCACTTCCCCATCGCGGAAGGTTTGCAGTTGCGCGCCAAGATAGATCAGGGTGGCATCGAGATTAAGGACACGCCCCAGCCGACCTGGCTCGGAGACGACATTCGTCCCTTCGACGCGCAGGCTGGCTTCCACAACAGATTGATCCACCTGCAAAGCCACATTTTGCAAATAGTTATATGCCACGCGCTGGTCGAAGATCACAACCGGCGAGACGTCCGCGCCCAGTCCGCGCGCGCTGATCTGCCCGAAAAGTGCTCCAAACAAGCCGCCTTTGCGTCCGTGGTTGTAGGCTGCCAATGCGCTCGCAGAAGGGTCGAAGACCATGCCCAATTCCACCGGCGATGCGAGCCAGACCTTTTCACCATCGCGAAAGAGCGCCTTGCCCGCAATCGGGTAGGAGAGTGTCTGGCTTAGTTTGACTGCGGCATCGTTCGGGGAAAGTCCGGAAAGGTCTACGCCTGCGACAGAGACACCGGGGAAGATGCGCCCGGCATACGCAAGTTGATAACCAATCATCCAGATAAAGAGGATGGCAAAGAACAGGACTGTCCCACCAAGCAGGGCAACGAGCGCCTGTTTTACCGCATTACGACGAAATTCGATTGAGTTCATCATAAAAGGATTATACCCAGCGCGGTCATAAATTGCACTTTTTCAGAAGGCGGAAAGCGCAATTTGTACCCTACGGGCATGATATGACCGTGGGCATTATATAACGAAAAATGAACGTCACTTGTGAAGATTGTGTCAGGTGTGCATGCAAAGGTTGTCAGCGGCGGCGGCTCAAGCTGCCGTACCCATATCTGGGCATACATCCCCGGCGGCGTTTTGCGAGGGAAACCTGCGCCGGGGACGGCGCAGGGAGCAAATTGCCTGACATGTTTTGCGTGCATACGAGCAAAAGGCTAAACGCGAAAGTTTCCTTCGTGTTACTTCGTACCCTTTGTGGTTTGGTACTTTGGTTTCAGTCTTAATCTGACATTGTCGAATTAATTCAAAATTCAGTAAGCCCGCGCGGTGGTATGCCGCCGATATTACGGGAGCATACCATTTCATGGCACTTTACCATTTCATGGCACTTTACCATTTCATGGCACTTAGGGTTCGTAAAAGAATAACTTCCCGCGCCTATTCATGCGAGGACGTTTTTCCCTCACCCTCACCCACACCCTAACCCTCTCCCGAAGGGAGAGGGGACTCCCTTCCCCTTTCGGGGGAAGGGCTGGGGATGAGGGCGCATGAGGGAATCTATTTATTTACAGACCCTTAGCTCCCTGACTCCATAGTGCAACCTTGAGTTTTTTCATATGGAGTCAGGCGGCTTGCCGCCGGCATTACGGGAGCTAGCTCCCTGACTCCATATGACTCCAAAAATAAGCTATGGAATCACCGTGGGCGGGGTGGGCGTGGCAGTGGGAGGCGCGGGGGTGAATGATGGCGTGGGCGAAAGGGACGGAGTGAAGGTAATGCGCGGGGTCCGGGTTGGGCGCGGGGTTGGGGTGTTGGTGGGCGTATTGGTGGGGGTGAGGGTCGGGGCGAGGACTTTGGTGGGGGTGACGAGCGCTTCGGCGGGATATAGTTCCCGCATGGCGTTGTACCAGGTCAGCCCGTTGGTGAGGGCGAAGGTGGAGAAGCGTGCTCCCTTGTAATAGGTGCGCCAGTTCGGCAGGGAGGGTTGACGCTCCCAGCCATAGGCGGCGGCGAGAGAGGTCAGATCCACCCAATAGCCGGCAGGGACGGAGGCGTACTGGCCGCCCTGCTCATAGGTGCGCGGGTCGAGTTCATAGCGCGCGCTCAAATTCCAGGGGGCGTTGTGGATCGGCTCACCAAATGACCCATCCTGCACACTGGTACGGACGTAGACACGCCAGTAGGTTTGTGCGCCAATGTCTTCACGCAAGGTGACCATCCAGCCGGCGTTGGTCATCAGCGAGTTGACGGCGAAGGCGCGCCCGGTGTAGAGCCAATCTTCATCCAAGCCGGGTTCGAGGCTGGTGGTGAGCGGGACGAAGGCGTTTTCCAAACTGGCGAGGGCGTCCCAGCCTGTTTCGAGGATGACGCGCAGGCGCAGGGCGTTGAAGGATTCGTCCACAAGGTCGTGCATTTGCGGATAGGGAGCTTGCACATCTTCAATTGGCACGACATACCAGCGCTGGTCAGGGACTGCCGCGCCGGGGGTGACGGCGGGCGACCATAACACGGCGGGGGTCAGGGCTGCGGCCTGGACGTAGGAATTCGGCATGGCAACGGGTACGTTTGCGAAGCCCCAGACCATGCCGCGTACTTGTCCGCTGAGGGGGATGGAGGCGAGGAGCAGGTTTCCGTCCAAGTCATAGGAAGTGAGGAAGGATTGATTGGGGGCGTTGACGACGGCGGCGACTTTATCGGCGGTGACATTCCAGGTGCCGATGCCGCCATCGCCGACCCAGTGTGCGGCGCGGTTCGGGTCGGCGGAATTCCAGATGTATAAGCCGCTGAAGCCAACCGTCTGTGAGATGGAGGCCCATAACAATTGCGAGCCGTCATAATTCCAGACGGGGTGATTTTCGGAAGCGAAGGGGGTGTTGCTGAGGTTTTGATAGCGGTCATCGCCGGTGAGGTCGAGGTTGGCGAGCCAGACGTCGCTGTCGCCGCCACGGGTGGAGATGAAGGCGACGTTGCGTCCATCGGGGGCCCAGGCGGGGGAATGATCGGAGGCGCGGTTTTGGGTGAGGGGGATGGTCTCGCCTGAGGCAACGTTGACGACGGCGATTTCGAGGTTGTCGTTGAGGTAGGTTTCAAAGGCGAGCCACTGTCCATCCGGCGACCAGGATGGGGCGGAATCATATTCAGGCGAGTCGATGACCTGGGTGATGCTGCCTGTGACTAAATCCATGACGTACAGGTCCCAAAATCCGCTGCGGTCTGAGGCGAAGGCGAGTTGTGTGCGGTCGGGGCTGAGGGCGGGGGCGATGTCGTTCCACTCCCCTGCTGTGATGCGAGTCAGCGGTTGGTTTTGCGGGTGGAAGATGAAGAGGTGGGCGTAGCCGTTTTCTGCGATGGAGAGGAAGAGCAGGTCGCGCTCGCCGCTGGCTGGGACGGGTGCGGGGGTGTTTTCGATCTGGATTTCGATGAGGGGTGGCTCGGTGGGGGTGAGATGTGCGGCGGGCTGGGCGCAGCTTGTGAGCAGGAGGTTGAGGGTGATTAAAAGGTATGCAGTTTTTACACAGTGAGGTGGAAAATGCAAAGGCATGGAGAATGTCTATTAATTGGAATCAGGCGTGGGGGAGTCTTGAGGCGCAGGTTCCACATCCAAGGAGATTTGATGGGGTTCATCCGAGGGTCCGTTTTCGGGGTAATAGAGGCGGGCGTGGAGGGTGTAGGGGTTGTGGAGTTGGCCGCGGATGTGCATGGTGAATTCGAGTTTCCAGCTCATGGGTTCGACGATGTTGGTGGAGGCGACTTCATCACCGGCGGCGTTGTTGAGGGCGACTTCGATGTAGGGGCGTTTTTGGAAGGGGGTGATTTCGATGTTGACGCGCAGGCGGCGTGCGTCGGGGTAGGGTGCGGCGCTGAGGGAGGTGATGCGGGTCTCTGCGGGTACGGCGCGGGTGAGGTTGTCTTCGGGGAAGAAAAATTCCATGCGGGGGATTATACCCTGTGGAGGGGGGGAGTTAGCAGTTAGCAGTGGGCAGTTAGCAGTGGGCAGTTAGCAGTGGGCAGTGGGCAGTTAGCAGTGAGCAGTTAGCAGTGGGCAGTGGGCAGTTAGCAGTTAGCAGTGGGCAGTGGGTAGTGGGCAGTTAGCAGTTAGCAGTTAGCAGTTATCAGTTGATGGGGGGGAGGGGGGTTAGCTGTCAAGCGGGGATTTGACGGCGAGTCCGCCGCGTTGGAGGACGTGGGTGTAGATCATGGTGGTTTTTACGTCTTTGTGTCCGAGGAGTTCCTGGACGGTGCGGATGTCGTATCCGTTTTGGAGGAGGTGGGTGGCGAAGGAGTGGCGGAAGGTGTGGGGTGAGACGGGTTTGTCTATTTTGGCAAGTTTGGCGGCTTGCTTAACCGCTTTTTGTAAACTGGTTTCGTTGATGTGGTGGCGCTGTTTGATTCCGCTGGCAGGGTCCATGGAAAAATCAGGCGCGGGGAATACGTATTGCCAGGCAAATTCACGGTTGGCCTGTGGGTATTTCCGTTCCAGGGCATAGGGCATATAGACGGTGCCGAAGCCTTTGGAAAGGTCATTTTGGTGTTGGGCTCTTATTTGCTGGAGATGAAGGCGCAGGGGTTCGAATAATACATCGGGGAATGTGGTGATGCGGTCATTTTCTCCCTTTCCATCACGGACGATGATCTGGCGGTTGGCAAAATCGATATCTTTGACGCGCAGCCGAAGGAGTTCCATGAGGCGCAGTCCGCCGCCGTACATGACCTGTGTCATCAATTTATATAGGCCTGTCATTTGGGCAATGGTATTTTTGACTTCGTCCTTTGATAATACGGTAGGAATCCGTTTGGGTCTGGAGGGGCGAAGCGGAATGAGGGCAGACTCTTCGAGGGGGAGGTTCAGGACGTGGCGATATAGAAAGAGGATGGCGGAGATGGCTTGATTTTGGGTGGAGGCTGCTATATTTTTTTGGTTGGCAAGGTGGGAAATGAATTCATTGATCTCTGCAATGTTCATTTCGCGGGGATGGCGGTCAACGTGCCCTGCATCGATCTGGGGGTTGTGATAGCGAATAAATTTACGTACCCATGAGAGGTAGGTTTTTTCGGTACGCGCCGAATAATGACGGTTTCGCAGGGCTTCCTTGTATTGGTCGAGTAATTTTTTGCCTTTGGCTGTTGACATCTTCCCTCCTGTGTTTATCGAGTTTTTGATGGTCGGATTTTTTGCGCCTCGAAAGTTTAATCGGTTTTCGGGAAATTTTCAATGGGGTTTTCAGGGTTTTGTGTGGCTGTTGCAAAGTCGGAAAGGCCTTAATGCGAATTATACGAAAAGGGGGAATAATGCCAATTTTTAAACGATTTCGCGCAAGTTCGCCCCGTCCATGGAATTGGCGTTAAATTACTCACCTTATGCAAAAATGTTTTTTCACAGACAAATCTCCTCCCTGCCCGCGCCGCCCTGACGTAAACGTCAAGGCTATTAACCACAGAGGAAGTACCTTCTCAAAAAGAAGGGGACTCACGCAAAACGTCCCGAAGGTTTCTTCAGATTG
>JAUXWL010000267.1 GCA_030680155.1 Anaerolineales bacterium | reverse complement strand
TGCGGGTGTTGCCGGCCGGATTGGCGACCGGTTCGTGCCTGCCGTGGCCGAGATGATCGGCCAGTTCGGCGTCGAGCGCCTTCTCGACCAAGAGCTTGGTCAGCTGCTTCAGGAGACCATTCTCGCCTATCAGGTCTTCGGATTTCTTGTAGTCGGCCAGCAGGCTGGCCAGCAATGCGTCAGGTACTTCGTGCTTCTTGGTGCTCATCGTGCCTCCGGACAATTCGGCAGCTTCCTGCCAGTAGTCCGTTTACACAAAATTCAGTACAGGCCCCTTTGGCACAATGGATGCAAATGAAGTCAGACGCCTGTGCCAACTCGAACAAGATAACGCCCGACTTAAGAACATCCTGCCGAGCGCGATCTCGAAATCGAAGTGATGAAGGAGATTGCCGCAAAGAAATGGTGAGCGCACCCGCCCGCCGCCGCAGGTCGAGTACGCCAAGATGCGCGGGCTGTCGGAACGTTGTGCGTGTGCGTTGATGCAGGTCGCGCGTTCAGCGCTACGCTGCGAATCCTTGATGCACGAGACGGATGCGTCGGCGCTGGCGGCGATGGCGATCCTGCCAGCACAGTATCCGCGATACAGCTACCGACGCAATCAGGTTTTTCTGGAACGCCAAGGCCATCGGATGAGTGCCGACTGGACGTGGCGCCTCTGGCGCAAGGCTGGATTGCTGGTGTCGAAGAATCGAAGTGCTGTAGCGGTTGGTTCGTACCCACGGTGCGCCGAAGGTGCTGCACTTCCGAAAAGTGTCATTTCTCAATAGATTGTTCACCCGAGCTGAGAGAAGATGGGGGTTCTCGAATCCGATCAACTTCACTCGGAGGCCCGGATGAATAGCCATAAGAATGCCCGCTTGACGCCCAAAGGTCGAGCGCATCTGATTGAACAGATTGCCTTGTTGGGGCATCCCGAAGCAGCCCGGCGTGCGGGCATCAGCGCGCGATAGCGGAAGGCAAGAATGCGCTGACAGACCGTTCCTCCCACCCCCTTGTCAGCCCTCTCACTCAACGTTAGCCGACAAACGCCAGCGCATCGTCAGCCTGCGCAAGAACCATCGCCTGACCTATGCCGTCATCGCCTGTCGTGTAGGCGTCTCGGCTACCAACGTGGGACGCATCTGCGCCCAGGCGGGTTCGCCAAATTGCCGCCGCTGCAAGCGGCGCCCCCCCAAGCACCGCTATGAACGCCAGACGCCGGGCGAACTCCTGCGTCTGGACACCAAGAAGCTGGCGCGCTTCGACCGACCGGGCCACCGGATGACGGGCGATGTGACGCAATCCAGTCGCAAGCCGGGCTATCACGCCTTGCGTGTGGCGATTGACGATCATTCACGGGTCGGCTTTGATCCTACCCACGTTTGATGGACACGGTAATTAGGCGATCTGCATCGCCTCGAAGGCCAGCGGTGCCTCGTAGTTCAAGGTCGAGTGACGCCGCTGGCGGTTATAAAACACTTCCATGTAATCGAACAGGCTGGCTCGTGCCTGGTCTCGGGTTTTGTAGTCGCAGTGCATGACCAACTCGGTCTTCAGGGTGTGGAAGAAACTCTCCATCGGCGCGTTGTCCCAGCAGTCTCCCTTGCGACTCATGCTCTGCTGGATCATGGGGTATCCCGCCAGCAGTTTCCGGTAATCGGCGGCCGAGTAGGTCGTGCCCTGGTCGGAGTGCAGGATTGCGGGCGGCCCGCGCCGGCCGATCGCCATGCTCAAGGCATCCCGAGCCAGCTGGCAGTCGAGAGTTCGGCTCATTGCCCAGCCAACGACAGCGCGCGAGTACACATCCAACACGGCCGCAAGGTAAAGCCAGCCTTCACGCGGCGGGATGTAGGTAATGTCGCTCAACCAGCACGCGTTAGGACTGTCTGCCGTGAACACACGACCGACCAGGTTGGGCGAGGCCTTGGTCCTGCGCGAGTCCGTCGTAACCCGGAACCGGCGAATGCACCTGGGCATGATGGACGCTTGCCGCATGAGCTTGGCGACGGTATTACGGCTGCACGGCACGCGCTGGGCACAGAGCTCGGCGTGAACCCGTGGCGCACCATAGGTTTCGCGGCTTGCCATGTGGATCTTGCGAATCTCCGAAGTGAGCGCGGTCTGGCGGACCTGGCGTGCGCTGGGCGCACGGCCACGCGCTGCGTAATAACCACTGCGCGACACCTGGAGTGCGTCGCACAAGGCCTTCACATCGTAGCTGCGTCGATGCTGCTCGATGAACTCGTACTTCACTTCGACTCGCCCGCAAAGTAGATGGCCGCTTTTTTTAAAATCTCATTCTCGACCCGAAGCTTTGCGTTCTCGCGACGCAATTGCTCAAGGTCGTGGCTAGCCACCGGCGGCGGCTGGGCAACACCGGTACGCGCTTCCCCTTCAAACTGGAGCCGCCAATCTCGCAAATGACAACCCGGATCCCAAGTGCCCGCGCTATCTGCGCTTTGGGCTTCTCGCCCAAAGCCGCTTGGCGAACCGCCTCAAGCTTGAATTCTCGGCTATACCTTGTGTACGGTTTCCGTTGCATGTAACACTCATCACAGAGCAAGTATTGCTCTTTCCGGTGTGTCCATCAAACGTAGGGAAGATCACTTCAGCCTGATCCTGCCGGACGAAACCGCACGGAGCGCGATCACCTTCGCCGTAGCGGCGCTGCGCTACTACAAGGCGCTGGGGGTGCGGATCACCGGCATCATGACGGACAACGGCTCGGCCTACCGCTCGAAGAAGTTCGCCAGGCTGCTGCGGCGCCTGAAGATCAAGCACGTGCGTACCCGGCCCTACACGCCGCGCACCAACGGTAAGGCCGAACGATTCATCCAGACGCTATTGCGGGAGTGGGCGTATGCCTACACCTACCCGAATTCGGACGCCAGAACGGCTGAACTACCGTTCTGGATTCAACACTACAATTTCTATCGCTCTCATTCAGCTACGGGCAGCAAACCGCCCTCTGCTCGACTCGGCTTCGCAGGGAACAACGTGGTGAGAAACTACACCTAAGGTAGACGGAAATAAGGCAAATCATAAGCGGACCGCTGTTGCAAATTTGGCGCACTCTGCCATGATATGTTACAAAAAGTTGGCAAATTTTGAACCGAAATGTAGATATTCAATGACGGCAACCACGCTTGTGAGCGAAGCCAGAAGCCAATTTAATCAATCTGGCATGGACTATGCTTTAACCTTAATTAGTAAACGTTTATTACCTTACCGTGTCCGAAAGGAGTCAAGAATGTCGCGTAATGAAATTGAATGGAAAGAAAGACCCAAATTTCCGTCTACTCATTTTGTAGATACCAAGATTTATACAGACGAACAGATTTTCCGGGAGGAGCAGGAAAAGATTTTTAATAAATGCTGGATCATCGCCTGTCACGAATCGGAATTACAGAACGCCTACGATTACCGGACTTTCAGCCATCCAGGCGGCGCGCCGCTCATCGTCATTCGTGGCGAAGACATGAAGGTGCGCAGCTTCTACAACATCTGTCCGCACCGCGGCAACACGCTCCTCTACGATCCCGTCGGCAATGCCAAGCGCATCACGTGTATTTTCCATGCCTGGTCATTCAATCCCAAAGGGGATTGCATAGATATTCCCCGCGGCAAGGAAGGCTATCAAGAGCGCTTCAGCTGCGAGGACGCAGGCCTGCGCGAAGTCAAAACCGAAATCGGCTACGGCGGTTTCGTATGGGTAAACGTGGATGATGATAGCGGCACGCTCAAAGAATACATAGGCGATGCGTTGGGGATGCTGGACGAGAATCTCGACATGCCATTGGAAGTCTTCCACTACCACAAGGCGATCGTTAACACCAATTACAAGCTGTGGCACGATACCAACAGCGAGTTTTATCATGATTACATGCACTACTTCAACCGTATCACCGGCATGATTCAGCCAGGCTACTTCGACCGCAAGTACACGGGTTATCCGAATGGTCACGCGTCGGTTGGTTCGATGTCGATCAAATACGACGCCTACGAAGGCAGCAAGCAGCGCGGTGTGGGTTGGCCGGGTTTGGCGCCGGGTGGCTGGGTGCTAGTCGATATTTTCCCCGGCATGACCTTCAACCTACGCACCTCGGTGCTGCGTATGGACACGGCCATTCCTTTGGGGCCGAACAAACTGATTATCGAGTTCCGTGGGCTGGGGCTGAAGAGCGACACACCCGAGCAGCGCGCCGAGCGGATACGTGATCACAATACGATCTGGGGGCCGTTCGGTCGCAACTTGCATGAAGATCTGTTGGGCGTACATGGCCAGGGGCTGGCCATGCGTGAGCGTACCGACAGCAAATGGGTCATTCAAGGCCGCGAAGAAAACTCGACGATACACGACGAGGTTGGGATGCGCCATTTTTATGGCGAGTGGAGCAAACGCATGGGGCGCATGGCATCCGATCCCTTCATTAAAAAATAAGACTTTGCTGCGACGTGAGTGCATCTATTCGCAAACTTTCATTACTTTAAGAGGATTAGTCGTGTGGAGCCAAAACAATCTATCGATGAACTGATTTACCGATCTGCCCTTGTGTTGGACGATAAGGACTTTACGGGTTACCTAGACTTATGCGATCCGGCATTTCACTATGCCATTACCGCCTACAGTCCGGAAATCCGCAAAGAAATGATTTGGCTTGAGCACGACAAGGAAGGCATGAAGGTGCTATTCGATAATCTGCCTAAGCACAACAGTGACCATTCGCCGCTCAGCCGTCACATCACGGTGTATATCGTCGACCACGACGAAACCAAGCAACAAGCCAAAGCGATCAGCGCGCTGCAGGTCTTCAAGACATCGCTTGATGGCGGCGCGACCGAGTTGTTCGCGGTGGGGAAAATTTACGACACCATCACCCTTGATGGCGGCACCCCGAAGTTGCTGGATCGCAACATCCGCCTTGAAACGCGGATGCTCGGCGCCGGTTATCACGTTCCATTTTGACAGCCATTTATATACCGACGGCATCATGAAAATACAGCTTAACGCCAGAAACCGCGCGCATCATTTTGATGCTACTGAGGGCGAAAAATTACTTTATGCTGGATTAAGCAACGCCGTCGACTTGCCTTATGAATGCGGCAGCGGAACGTGCGGAACATGTAAAGCCAGATTGGTCTCAGGGGAGATTGACGATGCCTGGCCCGAGGCCCCGGGGCGCAAGTATCTGAAGGGTCAGGACGAGTTTCTGATGTGTCAGTGTGCAGCTAAAACTGACGTCTCAATTGAAGTGGCAAGCTTTGTTCAGACTATGGGTGCAGGCGCCTGTGTACCTACTTCAATAAACGGGCGGATCAGCTCTGTAAAGCTTTTGGCTCCTGATGTGATTCATCTCCAGATTAACCTGAACCAGCCGATGGAGTTTGACGCCGGTCAGTTTGTGATGATCCAGGTACCCGGAGTGACAGGCTTTCGTGGCTGGTCCATGGTGAATTATCAGCGCCACGCGGAAACGCTCGACTTCGTTGTTAAGAAAAAACCCGGAGGAGGCATTTCCGAATGGCTGTTCAATAACCAGTGCGAGGGCGTGGCAGTTGAACTATTCGGGCCTTTGGGGCGCGCAACTTTTTACCCGAGCCTGGCCAAAAACATTCTTTGTATCGCCGGTGGCAGCGGCATTGCCGGGATGATGTCCATTCTGTCACGGGCTGCGCAGGACGGCTATTTTACTCAATATAAGGGTGATGTGTTCTTCGGTGTGCAAACATTGAAAGATGCTTTTTTTCTTCACGAATTCTCCCAGCTGCGCGCCCAGTGTGGCGACAATCTGAATATCACCATCGCCCTGTCAAGAGAGGATGCACCTGCTTCCGCCCTGTCTGATCACCCGCAACTGGCTTTTGACAAAGGTTTTGTGCACGAGGTAGCGGGACGTCTTATGCAAGGCCGTTATCAAAATGTCAGGGCCTATCTCGCCGGCCCAGCACCGATGGTGGATGCTGCCGTTCGCACACTGCTACAGGCGAGATTGACCACCGACAATATTTGCTATGACAAATTCAGTTAGGAACGACGGAATGAGCAAGATACGCATATGCAATACGGCCGAAATTCCCACCAATGGGATGAAGGACTATGACGTTGAAGGTGGGCTGAAGGTCCTGATCGCCAACGCTGGAGACTGCTATTACGCGTATCAAGGCATTTGCCCACACCAGGATGTCTGTCTGGCCGAAGGCTATTATGATGGCGCGGTGCTCACCTGCCACCAACATTTATGGCAGTGGGATATAACAACTGGGAAAGCTATTGGTCTCGCCGAAGCCCCTCTGGAAAAATACGAAGTCAAGGTTGAGGATGGTGAGATATTTGTGCTTCGATCCAGTGCGCTGAAAGCGTCGCAGTTGTTTATGGACATTTCTGACGATACCCTGCAAAGGCTTGATCAGCTCGCTCGTCGCGAAGAATACGAGAGCGGTAGCACCCTCTACAACATTGGGGATCCCACTGACGATCTCTATATTCTTGAATCGGGCCGCGTCGAATTTCTCATTGGCCGCGATGGTACCAGCCCCGCCGGTTTTGTACTGCACAAAGGCGAGGTGTTCGGTTGGGCGGCGCTGCTCGAGCATCAGCCTCGCCGCATTGCCAAAGCTACCTGCCTGGAAAAGTCGGCTCTGCTGCGTCTGAACGGCGAGGAAACCCTGAAAGTCCTCGAATCTGATCCGGTTTCCGGTTATCTCGTCATGCGCAAGCTTTCGAGTCTGATCACACGGCATCTTGGCTCATCGGGAGAAAAATAGCCCAAGCTTGTTAACTTGTTAAGGAGTTTTTGCGTGAACATCGGTTCCCACATCATCTGTTGCAAACGGGAACAAAGGAAACGCAATTTTTGATTACGACCCTATATCAGGGAAGTATCTAACAAAGGAGGAGTTTCAACATGACTAACTTTATTAAACGTTTTAATCGTTGTGCTTGTCTTGCATTAGTAGCCTTGTCCACGACTTTTGGTTTCACTGTGGGGAGTGCGTCTTCGGCGTTTGCGGGTGAGATTGACTTCGGCAAGGTGGGAGAGCCGATCAACTTGGTGGTGGGTTACCAACCTTACTATACGGAATCCTGGTCCGGTATGGTGATGCGGGACAAGAAGTTTTATGAAAAATACCTGCCAAAAGGGTCAACCGTGGAGTTTTCGATCGGATTGCAGGGCGCCGTTATCGTCAATGCAATGCTCGCTGGCAAACAACACATCGGTTATATGGGAGACATGCCGGCTATCGTCTCTACCACCAAACAGGACGTCGCGGATATACGCATTGTTGCGACACTGGGTTTGGGCTTTGATCAATGCAACATCTTTCTCGCAAGACCCGACGCCCCGAAGTTCGCCAATTCGAAAGAAGCCATTAAGTGGCTGGGTGGAAAACAGGTAGCGGTGCCAAAAGGCAGTTGTACCGACCGCTTTGCGCAAGCCGTGTTCAAGCACATGGGTGTTGAGCCTGCGGCTTATCTGAATCAAAACATTGAAGTCATTACCAGCGGTTTTCGGGCCGGCAAGCTCGATGCTGCGGTCATCTGGGAGCCAACCGCGTCGCGTCTGGTGGAAGAAGGTCTTGCCAAGCGTATCGCGTCCGGCGCGTCGGTGAATGAAAACGACGGCGGGTTCCTGGCCATGCGCGGCGACCTTATTAAGCAGCGCCCAGACGTGGTCAAGGCGTGGCTAAATGCCGAACTTGATGCGCAGCTATTCCTGGCGGACCCGAAAAATGCCCAACAGGTGACGCGCATGGCGGTGGAGCAAACCACCGGCTTTAGCGAGAAGGTGCTGTGGAGTTCCCTGTATGGCAAGTATCCGGAAAGTCAGGGTGGTGTGCCGGTGCGAATTTCATTGCCTTACACCATTACACCGGAAGCTTCAGCGCTGATTACGAAGGCGGCCGCGTTCCTTTATTCCGTGAAGAGCATCAATTCGGAAAAGCTGCGGCCGGAAGCTGTCATGCCGGAGTTTACGCAGGCGATATTGAAAGAGCGCGGACTAAAGGCCCCGATTGGCGCAGTTAAGGCCATGCCGGATTCGGCATACAAGGGCAAGTAGCCGCAACATATACAACAAGGGGCCCTGCGTGCGCTGGATGACTCAATCGCACGCAAGGTCGCCGGCGTCGGGGAGTATTCAAGCGCAGAACGTCTCCAAGGCCCAAAAATAAAGGCGAAAGTACGCCACATGGAGGATAAATGGACCAACTCGTCACCTTATTGAAGCGCGCGATGCCGTTCCAAATGGTGCCGGACGATACGCTCAAGGCTATCGCCGGGCTTGCCAAGTATGAATCACATGCCCAAGGAGACGTGATTTATCATATAGGCGATTATGCCGACGATATATACATCGTGTCCTCAGGCAGCGTGCAGCACACGCTCGGAATAGGCACCCAAGCGACCCACCTGGATAAAACCATGCGCAGCGGCGACGTGTTCGGCTGGGCGGCTGTGCTTGAAAATCAGCGCAGCCGTTTGGCGAAGACCGTCTGCCTGGAGCGGACTGAGCTAATCCGGATTAACGGCGAGGATCTGATCAATCTCTTCAAGGCGTCCCCCGCTTTGGGCGATGTTGTCATGAGCCGCTTCGCCACCATGATCAACAAAGAATTTACCTTGCCTGAAGCAGTGGCTGCTCAGGTACCGCATTTCACGCAAGCGCAAGCCACCATGGCCACCATGGCAACCGGCTTGACCTTGACGATGTTTCGCGTGTCGCAGTGGTTGAAGAGTCCGAAACCTTATCTGATGCTCATCGGATTCTCGATTTTATTGGGCATTTGGTACTTCACGGTCGAGGTCTGGAAATTGCCCCGGTTCGAAGACATGCCTGGACTGACCGTGGTAGTAAAAGAATTGTTCAGTAAAGACCCTACCTATGGCTTGTCACTCTATACGCCCGAGTATTACCAGCATGTCTGGGTCAGTCTTCGGCGAATAGGGATTGCTTTTTTCCTGGCGACAATCCTGGGTGTTCCACTTGGATTGTTTTTGGGCTGGTCCAAGACGTTTCGCGAATATGTCTTCCCCGTCTTTGAAACCCTGCGCCCCATTCCTATTCTCGCTTGGGTCCCATTGGCAATCTTAATGTTTAGCGGCTCTGAAACCCCGGTCATTTACCTTACTTTCCTTGCTTCCTTTTTTGCCACCGCACTGAATACCATGCTCGGCGTCGAAACTATCGACGAGTCTTACAGCCGGGCGGCCTCTTGCCTCGGTGCAAGCAAGTGGCAAACTTTCAGAGAAGTGATTGTGCCGGGCGCCATGCCATTCATTTTTACGGGCCTACAAATTTCTATCGGCGTCGCCTGGTTTTCGCTGGTGGCGGGGGAAATGGTTTCCGGCCAGTTCGGGCTGGGGTATGTGATCAATACGTCTTATACGATGGTTCGCTATCCGACGATCGTGATCGGCATGGTCACCCTCGGGGCAGTCGGCTACACCACCAGCGCCATGGTACGCATGGCCGGTGACTATATGATGCAGTGGCGAGTGCGTGAACTTGCCTTGGGAGGCCGTTGATGAGTGCTGTATTACAAAGAAGCGCAATGTCTGAAAAAGTCGCATTGCAGGGTGCAATCCGGATTGAGGATGTCGTCAAAATCTATGATCCGGAAGGCGCCGCAGTGATGGCCGTGGATCATTGTTCGCTCGATATCCCGGCAGGTGAAATCTGCATGATCGTGGGACCATCCGGTTGCGGGAAAACCACTTTATTGAATGCGATTGCCGGATTTCACAGTATTACATCCGGCAAGATTTACCTAGATGACAAGCTTTTGTGTGGCCCTGGAAAGCCCATGGCGGAGCCGGGTTCAGATCGCATTGTGGTATTTCAGAACGGTGCGTTGTTTCCGTGGAAAACCAACCTGGAAAACGTTGCTTTCGGCCCGCTGATGCAAGGCAAGATGGGTAAAAAAGAAATTTATGAAAAGGCCCGCAGCATGATGGCGGATGCCGGCCTGAGCGGCACCGAGCACAATTATCCGGGAGAAGTTTCCTCCGGTTTGCGCCGCCGGGTGGAAATTGTCCGAGCCCTGATGAATAACCCCAAGGTGCTGCTGTTCGACGAGCCTTACCGCGCACTCGACTCGCTCACCAAGTCGGTGATGCATGAGGCTTTGCTGGAAATTTACTACAAGAATAAGGTGACTATTTTCTTTATCACCCACGATTTGGAGGAGGCGATTTTTCTCGGCCACCGGTTGGTCATCATGACCTCGCGGCCTTGCAAGCCAAAGAAGATTCTTGACATAGATATCCCGCATCCGCGCGATTATAGCGTACTGACCAGCCCGCGGTTTCGCGAACTGATGGATGAAACCATAGAGGTCGTGCATGAAGAAGCCAAGAAGGCTTTTGCGGCCGGCGAAAAGGAAGGGTAGGCGAAATGAAGATTACGGGTTTAAGAAAAACACTTTTCAGTCGCGCCACCCTGCGCGCAGTCATTGCCCTTAGCGTGTTCCTGGTGCTATGGGAAATAGGCTCGCAGTCCAAGCAATGGCTGGGCTTTACTGTGCCGTGGATTGGGCAGGTGCCGGCGCCAACCGCCGTGCTCAAAGCCTGGGTCGAATTGCTTAGCGACCCGGGATATTGGCAAAGCTGGTATATGAGCACGCTTCGCGTGCTGGCGGGATTTTTTGCCGCCATGTTGATCGGCATTCCTTTGGGCTTGTTCATGGCAGTGAACAGAACGTTTAACGGCTTGGCCTTTCCATCCTTTGAAATATTGCGCCCGATCCCGCCGCTGGCTTGGGTGCCGGCATCGATTATCTTCTGGCCAACCCAGGAATTGTCCATCGCATTCGTTACCTTTCTCGGTGCCTTTTTCACTGTTGTGATTAATGTGCTGGGTGGCGCGAAATCCATTGACGTCCGTTTTTTCCAATCGGCTCAATCAATGGGCTCTTCGCAGTGGGATGTTTTTCGCCGTGTCGTTCTACCCGCAACGCTACCTTCGATTGTCGTCGGATCTGCCGTGGGCATGGGGATTACCTGGGAGGTAGTGGTCGCTGCGGAAATGATTTCGGGTGGTGGCGGCGGCGGCGGCTCTGGTGGCGGGCTTGGCTTTTTTATCTGGAACTCCTATGTAGGGGGGTCCTACGAACAAATCGTTGTTGGCATGATCAGCATCGGCATCGCTGGATTTGCCTGCAGCGAACTTTTGCGCACGCTCGGCGGTTACTTCACGCCGTGGTTGAAGAAGCGGTAAAGGATAAATTATGACGACAGATATCTCTCATGGCTTGTCTGCCACATCGGCTAGCGTAAGTTCGAAGGTCAATGCCGGCGAAATCACGGTTAGCAATGTCAGCAAATCTTATGGTGCGGGGCTGTTTACCAAGGAAGTAATCAAGGACTGCTCATTTACCATCGAGTGCAACAAACTTACGGTGATGATCGGCCCATCGGGCTGCGGCAAAAGTACGTTAATACGGCTTCTCGCCGGGTTTGAAAAGCCAACGACCGGTGATATTAAATTAGGCGGGAAGCCAATAACCGGCCCCGGCCGGGACCGCCTAGTCGTGTTCCAGGAATCAGCCTTGTTTCCATGGATGACAACCTACGAAAACATAATGTATGGACCCAGGGCGCGTGGTGAAGACACGCAAGAGAACCGTGACCAGGCCGATTATCTGCTTGAGAAAGTTGGTTTAACGGCCTTCCGGAAAAAATATCCACCGCAGCTCTCCGGCGGCATGCAGCGCCGGGCTGAACTGGCCCGCGCGATGATCAATAATCCTGAAGTCATGATTCTCGATGAACCGTTTCGTGGCTTGGATTGTATGTCCAAGGAGTTGATGTGGGAGTATTACGCAGGGCTCTACGAGGAGTCGCGGAGAACGAACTTCTTTGTTACGACAGATATTGATGAGGCGATTTTTCTGGCTGACCGCCTGCTGATCATGAGCAATGTTCCTGGACAGGTCCGGGCTACTATCGAAGTCGACTTGCCCCGGCCGAGACGGCTAGCTTTCGTTTTTGACAGCGAGCGAGCGAATGCCGTGAAGATGGAAGCCCTGTCCCTGCTGCACGAGGAAGCGATGAAATCGTTTACTGGCGGAAGCAAGGCGGCGGCAGATTTTGTTGAGGCTTACTCAAGACGCTCGAGCAAGGCTGAAGCAGGGTAATCAGGCAAAAAAACATGACATTGAGAGTCGCTATGATTGATTGGTTATTCAGCCGTACTACGGTCGTTAGTCTCGCGGTTCTTGGTGGTGTTTTTGCTGTGCTTGCATCGTCGTGTAAGGCAGGTGGCGATGCATCGAAACCCTACGTAAGGTGGTTGAATATCATCTCCTACGTCTTCATGGCCGCAAGCATGATTCTGTTTATAGGCGTCGGCTTTTACAATGTCTTCATAGCTGCAAGAGCATAACAATAAGACTGCAAGAGGCGTGCTGTATGCAACCATTAACAGGCGCCATACAACCTTTTGAATAAATATTTTATTTCGAGCGAAGTAGTTAAGAGACATCGCGTATCGTGCGTTGCCACTGGAATATGTTGGATACTGAACCGGACTTTTTGAGAGAGGGAGATTAAGAAATGGTAACAAAAGTAATTGATATGCGCAGTAGGCCTTCATTCCTGCACGACTTTTATGGTGCAACGCCTGGCACAAAGGAATACGAGGTCGTCAAATGGCTAAACCGGCGAGTGGGCTCAAAAAATGACGAGCACTTTACCCGGTCGAAGACCATCGAAGGATATGTGGAGGAAATTCGGGAAACCGGTATAACGGCAGCCGTGGTGGTTGGCCGTGACATTCCAGGAATCAGGCATTCAAACGATGAAATCAGTGAATTAACTGGGGGGCACAAGGAGCTCGTTGGTATCGGTTCAGTGGACCCCCACGCACTGGGCATTAAAGGCTCGGTCGCCGAAGTAGAACGGGCCATCAAGAAACTGGGATTGAAGGGCATTAACCTGGAACCCGGGTTTGGCAGCGCGCCCATGAAGGCCGACGATCCTCTGTTGTATCCGATCTACGACGCCTGTGATCAGTTGGGCGTTCCTGTTTGCATCATGTCAGGACCGACATCTCCCAGTCTCGAACTTACCGACCCCGCACCCGTGGGCCGGATTGCAAAAGCATTCCCGAATCTTTCAATCGTTTGCTACCACGGATTTTATCCTTATGTGAATGAAATAATCGGGATCGCCTTCCGCTACGAAAATGTTCACCTCGTACCCGACATGTACATTTTTCTTCCGGGCGGAAACCTTTATGTGGAGGCCGCAAACGGTTGCATGAAAGACCAAATTTTGTTTGGCAGCTCATATCCTTTCCGTGCGATGGGGCAATCACTAGAGGACTACAGGAAGCTAGGATTCAGGGATGAGGTTATAGACCAGGTTCTATATAAGAATGCAAAACGGGTGCTTAAACTTAAGGTTTAAAGCGGCAGCGAAACGCGGTAGCAGTTTGATTGAACAATCTAATTTGATTGAACAATCTAAGTAGCCTCTGTTACCGCGGAGCGTGGCTGTGATGGATAAACCATCCGGATCGTCTATGGCGGCCGCTAAGGAGATACGGAGGATCTCGAAAAACCTCGTCCCCTGATGCCCGTTGGTAAAATTTACCCATCCTGAGCCACGCCCGACTTACACCGATGAAGCCTCGTAGCGCGATGAAGAGCGACCTCTTTGCAGTCGATCACCGGCGAGACTGACCGTCTGGGCAATCCGCTGATCGAGATCGAGCCGTACATTGATTTTGCGGCGCTGGCCTTGGAAGTAGATCGAACCGAGCCGGGCCCGGTTGGCACGCAGAGGAGCTGGCCGCCGTTTCCGACTGAGACGATGGCGTGGATTCAGGTGCTCAAGCAGCTGTACAACCTGTCGAACGAGCGGATGGAGTATCAATGGAGTATCAACTGCTGGACCGGATGAGCTACAGCGCATCTGTAGTCTTGGCCATGCAGACACCATCCCGGATCGCACTATGATCCTGACCTTCGAGAACCGGATCGATGAAGCTGGCGCCAGGGGCCTGTTCGACGGCGTGTCGAGCCAACTGCTGCCTGCTGCCCATGGCTAAACGCGCGCGTGAAGGCGCGGGACTTTCGCAACAAGAACCAGCACAAGGGGACGTGAAACCATCCGCTGTCCGAATGCGAGCAGGGGCGTGACCAACAGATCGCCAAAATCAGCGCGCTGTTGCGCATGCATTCGCGGCGATGAACCAGATGGGTGGCAAGCCGATTCGGACCCCCGGTCAGGTTCGCGCGAACTTCGCGATGACAATGATGGCCACCTGCTACCAACATGAAACGGCTGGTTTATCTGCAGAATGCTGGGATCGAGGCATTCTGACGCCCGTAGTGGGCCGAATCGCCAGAAAAATGGGTAATATTTGAAGCAAAAATAACGCTTCTTTTCGAAAATGCGTCGATTCCTCGATGAATGACAGGCGAGAATCAGATTGACATATTTGAATCGATACGGACTTATTTATTCAATCTAGGTATGGATACTTTGCCATTTTTGGCAGCGACTAAGGCATTCGGTTTTTAAAAGTGAACCGTTGCTAGCGGAGGCGCCCTATCGAGCCTATTGTATGAAAATTATTATTAGAGAAGCGGCATTGTCCGATCTGCCTCGGCTGCTTGAGCTTTATAAGCTGCTCGATTTCGAACCCGAGAAAGAACTTTCATTGGCCAAAGCTCGGTCGCAATTCTTGCGCTACAGGGAATATCCTGATTATTGCGTCTATGTCGCTGAAGCGGCCGGAGTGATTGTCGGCACTTTTGCGTTGATCATCATCGATAGCGTGGCTCACGGTGGTAAGCCATTCGGGATTGTCGAAGATGTTGTTGTTTCTGATGATTCGCAAGGGAAAGGGATCGGAAAAGAGATGATGCTTTTTGCGATGGCGAGTTGCCAAAAAATGGGCTGCTACAAGCTCGCATTGTCGAGCCATCTGAAACGAGAAATGGCACATAAATTCTATGAATCGCTCGGCTTCGAGAAGCACGGCTTTAGCTTTCAACTGGAGCTGGTAACTTAACAGTCAAAAAGGGTGATCAGATTTGTAAGAGTCGAACTTTCCCTTCGACATGCTGGTTTCCTGCCTAAACGACACTGTGGGTACCGGAACATTGACTGCATTGGGTGCAGGTATATCTGCAATCCTTGCGTCGGCGCTACTGCCATTGCCATTATTTTTTGACTGAGCTTAATATGATATGGCTTCTCTTTGTTTCACTTGTCGTTGGTGTACTTATTGGCGCCGTGGGTATCGGAGGAATCCTTCTGATTCCCGCACTCAACGTTCTAGGGGGGCTAACTATCCATGAGGCAATGGCAACGGCCCTGTTTACCTTTATTTTTACCGGCGCCATAGGCACCGTTTCGTTTCAGCGCCGCGGAAGTATTGACTGGAGCATTACTGTGCCACTGTGTCTTGGAGCAGCAATCTTTGGATTTCTGGGCGCTTGGGCGAATGCGAAAGTCGACGCGCGCGGACTCTCGTTAATCCTGTCGTCGATTATAATTTTTGCAGGCATTTACACTATCTCCACTCGCAGCTTGGCAAGACCAGCCATTCTCCAAGGTCGTCCAAGGATGCAACAAGCATTATTAATCAGTGTAGGCGCCGTTGTGGGTTTTGGCTCAGGCCTGACTGGGGTAGGGGGGCCAGCTTTGTCTGTTCCCATGATGATCTTGCTGGGGTTCTCCCCACTGACCACAATAGGCGCAAGCCAGGTAATTCAGATCCTCGCCGGGGTCTCGGGAACGGTAGGGAATATGCAGTACGGCTCAATCAATTACAAGCTCGTAACCATCTTAACTATTTTCGAGGTCATAGGGGTACTAGTCGGCGCGCGCATCGTACACGCTGTGAACGCTCAATCTCTGCGTGGCTACGTCGGCGTACTGTGCATTCTTGTTGGCGCGGGACTCATGATGCGTGCGCTAGGATTCTTATAACATCAACATGAGCTTCCCCTGAAATTTCGTCTTTCAAGGGTGACGTAGTATTGACGTTAACTTGGGAAGAGGAAAGATGAAGAAGATACCGAAGCAGGAGTACACCGCCGCGTTCAAGGAACTGTCGTGGCTGCGAGCCGGGAAATCCGGCTCAAGTGAGTGCGAAATCCTAAAAAAAGCGACGGTGGGTTCAACCAATCGTTGCAACACATGCTTCAAGTTTATCCGTGGGTGTGCGATAGCCCAAGGTCTTCCGGGGCCGCTATTTTCCCAACAGTTCGCCAACGGGTTTGAAATCTTCCACCCGGTCGCATATGGCCTTTATCATCATGATGATGGGCACGCCCAGCAATAAACCCCATACACCCCATAACCAGCCCCAAAACAGCACCCCAACGAAAACCATCACTGCGTTCATCCGGCTTGCCCGGCCGGTAAGCCACGGCGTCAGCAAATAACCTTCCAGGCTGGTGATGACCAGCGAAATGCCGGCGACCGCGAGCGCCATGCCCACCGTTCCGAATTGGAGAAAGCCGACCAGCCCCGTACCCCCGGTAACGATAACCGGGCCGAGGTAGGGGATCATATTGAATGCGCCGGAAACGATGCCCCAAATTGCCGCGTGCTCCAGGCCAATCCAGAGAAACGCGAGCCAGGTTGCCACTCCCACCAGAATGCTGGTGAATATCTGCACCAGCAGATAACGTTGAATCTGGGCGGTGATTTCGTCCAACACCTGTAGGGTGATTTTTTTCTTGCTGAGGGTGGGGCCGGTGATCCTGACCAGTTTGCGCCGGAAAATGTCGCCCGAAACCAGCAGGAAATAGGTCAGAAACAAGACCATTACCGCTTGTCCGGCAAATACGGTCGCACCCACCGTTCCGGTCCAGAGGTAGTCCGAGATATTAAGGTTGGATTTTTCGATGAGCACCCGGGTCACGCCTTTCGGGGCAGTGGCAGCCGGGGTGATCGTTTCATTCGCCGCGCTTTCAAGTTGAATGGCCGCCTTTTGCATCTGCTCCATCGCACCTTCGGTCGTCCCCCATTCCTTGCGCAGTGTTTTACGGAATTTTTCCGCCGCGTCAGGCAAGGTTTCGATCAGCTGGGCGGCATCGTCGCTGAGAGAATAGACGAGAGAACCTATTCCGCCCACGATACCGATCAACAACACGGCAGCCCCGATGGCGCGAGGAATTCGCCATTTTTGCATCAGATTGACGAGGGGGGAAAATGCATAGCTGATCATGACGCCCAGCATCAGCGGGATAAAAAACGCGCGCGCCCAGTGCAATACGAAGATGACGGCTAGCACGGTGAGTACCGTGAGAGTAAGGCTGCGTACGTCAACGGGCACACGGACGGCGGGCAGGGATGCCGTCGACGTGACCGCCTCTTCACCGGCAACAGCATGAATTTCTATGTCGTACTCAGGTTCGGAACTCTGGGGTGTTGCCTCGGGTTTGGCTCCGGTATTCATGGTGTCATGTTACTGCTGTCCAATGTGAAATCAAGCGATGTCAGTATGCAGCCCTCCTGGCTCAAAGCTGATCTCATCTTCGGTTCAAGTCGCCACCGCGGCTGTTGCAGGCGCTACGTGGCGGTGGGAGTGGAAAACAGATCGATCGAAGGCCAATGCACGATTCAAAGAGTACGCACAATGTCGACGACAGTCTGTGCGATGGCGTACGGAGGCAGGCCGAGCATATCGGATAGAAACCGAGGCCTGTCTCATTCAATACCTTTTCGGTTCGTCTTTGGAGAAGCGCTAAGGACGCGCTGAACAAATCAGCGATTTATTGATGACGAACATGTTCAGCCGAGGTTTTCCGAAGGGTGTGCGAATCTGGGGAAGATTTGCTTGTTGAGTCCCTCAGAAACGCGGCATTTCGCGGTTAGCCGGTGTATTTCATCCTCGTTCGCCATCTCAGGACGCACCTCGAGCGTGAAGTGCAAACAATCGCCGCTTGGCAATCAGCAGATTCGCCAAGCCAAACAACGCGAAGAGTTGTGCAGCATTCTTGGCCAATCCGCGATAACGAGCCTTCTTGAACGCGAACACGTTCTTGACGAAGTGGAAGGGGTGCTCCACCTTGGCCCGGACCCTGGCCTTGAATTGCTCGATCCGTTCGCGCAGTCGCCCACTCCCGGTGTCCGGCAGCGCACGGCGTTTACCCGGCCGCAAGGCCACATGCCAGGTCACGTCCGTGTTCTGATTCTCTTCCCGCTTCTCAACGCCTTGATAGCCCGCATCACCGAAGACCGTCGTCTCTTCACCGTGCAACAGGGCGTGGGCTTGGGTGACGTCGCTGACATTGACTGCGGTGGTGACGACCGTGTGGGTCAGTCCGGACTCCGCATCGACACCAATGTGCGCCTTCATGCCGAAGTGCCACGGGTTACCT
>JAUXWL010000023.1 GCA_030680155.1 Anaerolineales bacterium | reverse complement strand
CCTGCAATGGTCGAACCGGAACGGGAGGCGCCAGGGAAGATCGCCAGCACCTGGAACAAGCCGACTGCCAGCGCATCCAGCCAGGTGGCGGATTCAAGGGTGCGGTTCTTCTTATCAAAGTACTCCACTGTCGTCAAAAGTAAGGCAGTAAACAGGAGGCGAATCCCCGCCCACAACAGCGAGTCACCTGACATTGCCTGGATAAAATTCCGCAGGAACAGGCCCGCAATCAAGGCAGGGATGGTCGCCACGATCACCAGCCAGCCCAACCGCGCATGGAAATTCTCAAAGGGCTGCCTGTGTTTGATGCCAAGGAAAAAGGCCGTCGCAATCTGCCAGATGTCCTCCCAGAAGAAGGCGAGCATGGCAACGACCGTCCCTAATTGAATGATGACGTTAAATGAAAATATCCGCTCATCGGAGGGAAGTCCCAGCCATGTGCTGGTAATAAACAAATGCGCGGTGGACGAAACAGGGATGAATTCGGTCAGTCCTTGTACAATGCCGAGCAGGATGGCGTGAAGGAAGGTCATGGGTGATGGGTGATGGAGAATGGTTAATGGTTAATGGAGGATGGTTAATGGGGTTGGGTATTGTCTGGGAACTCTTCAATGGTGTAAGGCTCTGATTCTTCCCGAAGAGTATACCCTGCGGGGAATTCCTTTTCTCCATGTTTAGAGCGTTTAAGATAAGCAATGTAATTATTCAATTGTTTACCAAGCGACTCGGCATAAGTCGTCATTCGTTCATATATTTCCTTTGGCAAATAGCCGAGTTCATAAGCAAGAGAAATGTGGCTTTGAACTTCGGTCAGTGAGCCACGGGCATAATAACAAAAGCGAACATTATCCAAAAAATGAAAACGCCCGTGACCTTCTGCAATATTGGCGGGGATGCTCTGTGCGGCGCGCTTGAGTTGTGAAATTAGATTCCATTTTTCATCAACAGGTAAATGGGGAACAACTTCTTTATAAACAGCCAGCGCAAAGTCCTTCCCCCTTGCCCACACTTCCAGTTTATCCAAATTCATCACGGTCATTCCGCACCTCCATAATCCATTTATCCATTCACTGATCTTTTCGCGTTATTCCCCCATCTTGCAAGCAATTCAGGTGCGCGCGCCTCAAACGATCCATCTGCAATATAAATTCTGATGCGTTCCATTAGTCGTATCAACGCTCGCAGGTTGTGAATGGAAATGAGCGTCCCCGCCAACAATTCCTTCGCCACGATCAAATGGCGGATGTATGCCCGCGTGAAGGTCTGGCAGGCGTAGCAATCGCAGGTCTCATCAATGGGACGTTCGTCTCTTGCGAAAGCTGCATTCATCAAATTCAAGCGTCCTTCGGGGGCAAAGGCGGAATGATGACGCGCCAATCGTGTGGGTAACACACAGTCAAAAATATCAATACCGCGCAGGACGCCATTGATCAGGTCTTCGGGCGTGCCGACTCCCATCAGGTAGCGCGGTTTGTCTTCGGGGAGCAGGGGCATGACTACATCGAGCGTTTCGTGCATTTCGGCTTTAGTCTCGCCCACGGACAGTCCACCGATGGCGATGCCCGGGGTATCGAGTGAGGCGATGAACCTGGCAGACTCCGCTCTCAGCGTGGGGTCCACCCCGCCTTGCACGATCCCGAACAAGGCCTGGTCGGGACGCGTCTGCGCTTTGAGCGAGCGTTCCGCCCAGCGATGAGTCCGATCCATGGCGAGTTTGCTGTATGCCTTGTCGTTCGGGTCGGAACATTCATCGAACGCCATGATGATGTCCGCGCCAAGGTTCTCCTGAATCGCAATGGATTTCTCAGGCGTGAAGCGATGCGTCGAACCGTCAATGTGGCTTTTGAAGGTCACGCCGTCGTCGTCAATTTTGCGGGTTTTCGCCAGCGAGAAAACTTGAAATCCGCCCGAGTCTGTCAGCATGGGATTGTGCCATTGCATGAACTTGTGCAAGCCGCCCATGTCGCGCACAAGTTCGTCGCCAGGCCGCAGATAGAGATGATAGGTATTGCTCAAAACAAGCGAGGCATTGATGTCCTTGAGATGCTCAGGCGTGAGTGTTTTTACTGTGGCTTGTGTGCCGACGGGTGCAAAAACGGGCGTGAGGAGGTCGCCGTGGGGTGTCGGGAAAATTCCCGTGCGGGCGCGGTTATTTTTGGATGTGATTTGAAATTCAAACATGCGTGAGATTATAAGCGATAGGCATTCATGTCATTGCGAGCGGCGCTGAAGCGCTCGAAGCAATCCCTGTAATTTTTGGAGATTGCTTCGGGCAAAGAACAAGTGCGCCCTCGCAATGACATTAAACGGTTGCAAACAGGCATTTGAGATATTCCCCCTCGGGATAGGTGATGGGATGATCGAGGGCGTGACCTGTGCGCTCGATCTCGGTCAACCCGCGCCGCGCTTCTCTCGCGGACCCGTGGACTGCTTCGAAAAAATCCCCGGCATTTACACGGCTGGAGCAGGATGCCTGCACAAGCACGCCGCCCCGCCGCAGAACGCCCAAGCCGAGGCGGGTCAGTTTGCGATAGGCTGCCAAGGCCGAGGATATTTGCTTTTCGTTTTGTGCGAACATGGGCGGGTCAATGATGACCACATCGAACAGGCATTTTTGTGATGCCATGCGAGCCAGCACATCGAAGGCATCTTCGGCGAAGGTTTCATGTTTGGCGGCGGCAACCGCAGGGATGTGTCGATTGTGCGCCATGTTTCGTTCAGCGGCTTCGATGGCATGTGGGCTGACATCCACGCTGACAACTTCTTTTGCGCCGCCGCGCGCGGCATAGACGGAAAATCCGCCTGAGTAGGAGAAGACGTTCAGCACGGACTTGCCTTCGGATAAAGCTTCCACACGCGCGCGGTTCTCGCGCTGATCGAGGAAGAAGCCGGTCTTTTGTCCGTGAATGGGATCGGACTCAAAGGTGAGACCATTTTCCTGAAACAGAATCAAGCCTGGGGTGGGCAGAAGCGAGAGCGTCATCCCATCGCGAAGGTTGTGCAGGGCATCCGTCTGCTTTTGCAGCGAGCGGCTGAGTCGCAAAATCAAATGTTGGGCGGGGCTGACTTGTGCCAGCGCGTCGCAGAATTCTTTGAGGTGCGGAAGCCAGGCAGGGGTGTAGAGTTTGAGGACGAGGGTATCGGCGTAGCGGTCAATGACCAGCCCGGGCAAGCCGTCGTTTTCGCCGTGGACGAGGCGATAGCCATTCGTGTCTTGTGTTGCAAGCGGTGCGCGGAGTTGTACGGCGGCGGTGAGTTTGTTTTGAAACCAGTCGGCATTGATGGCGGCGGGCTGACGGGTTTGCAAAACTCGCACACGGATCGCGGAGGTCGGGTCGTACAGACCGATGCCGAGAAATTTACGCTTGTTATCGAAGATGACAGCCAGATCACCCGATGCACCGACATGACTTTGCTCGGTGATGGAACCGTCGAAGACCCAGGGGTGTCCCTGGCGAAGGGCACGTTCTGCGGGCGCGCTGACGCGCAGCGCGATCCGCTTTTCAGATGGGTTGGGGAGTTGGGATAAAGTTGGGTTGAAGTCCATGGTGGGTGTGATTATACTGCCCGCCCGACGGTGAGCCATGCGGGCGGCTTATACTATTTTTATTGAAGGTTCTCTACCGTACACGCAAACCCTAAAGCCTGTCCTGAGCTTGTCGAAGGGGTCTCCTTTTCCTTCGCAGATTCTCGATTCGCCGAAAAGACCTTCAGGGTTTCTTTGCGAGGAAAATGTACGGTAGAGAAATTGAAGGCAAAAGCCATCGAAATAACAGGAATAGGATGTGACTTTCACATGACAATTGTCACGTGAGTTCCATGAATTAAATTACTACAATGGATTTATACCCAGCGCGGTCACAAATTGCGCTTTTTCAAAAGCGGGAAAGCGCAATTTTTGACCGTGGGCATTATATCAATTGTTCCTTTGGTTTCTCAACCTATCACGAAAAAAGGAGGTGAGGATTTGAAAGGAAACTTCAAATTTATTGCTGTCAGTATTCTATTGCCGGCAATTCTTATGGGGGCTATTGGCTGTTCCAACACAAACGCAGAATGTAAAGTAACCCTCGATCGAAGCAAAAAACTGGATATCATCGTTAATCCACCGGGGGAGACCGGTGAGAGCAGCCAGGAGGGCGCCTTGCAGAGGAATCTCCTGATCTCCTCTTCTGGCGGCGAGATCGAACGAGTCACAAATTATGTGGGCGGTATCACCAAAACGTATGTGGAAAGCGGTCATGAGTATGAGATTTTGATCGATATATTCATCAAGGATGAAAAACTCACTGACTATACGTTGACGGTTACTGGAGGGATATATGGGGATGCTCCCCATACTTGTACATTCCCATAGACCTTCAATTCGGAAAAATCCTCAGCGGTGGACAGTAAAACGATCTGCTTTATGAAAGGAAGAAAACAATGTCGACACCAATTCAATCAAATATACCAGCGCAAAAACGGTCAATTCATTATCTGGTATGGCTGATCCCATTGCTTGCCATTGGAGCATTGATCTTCCTGATCCTGCTTTATTACGGTGGCGGCTTCCTGCTCACCCGCCAGGTGAGCAATCTCTACTCAGAGCGGGATTGTGCCAGCCTGATTCATTCAGCCGAATATGTGGAGCGGTTTTACCCGTCGAAGATCGCCTCTTTCACCGACCCGGCGCGGGTACAAGCCATTGAGTGTGCAGCCTACCTGAAGGCTGATTCCCTGCGCGAGAAAAAGGATTGGAAAGCGGCACACGAAGCATATCTCGCCTATCAGTCCGCCTACCCAGACGGCATTTACGCCGCGGAAGCCCGCGATTTCGCAGCAGATGCGTTGTTCGAAATGGCATCCGAGCAGCGACGCCGGCAGGATTTTTCCGGCGCAGTGGACAACCTGACAGCGCTCCTCGATAAATTCGGCAACACGCCCGCCATTTCAAAGACAAAAGCCGCGCTGCCCGAAGTCTACCTGGAATGGGGGCTGGAATGCCGCGTCGAAGAAGAATTCGCCGAGGCGGAGACCGTCTACCTATCCCTGATTACATGGGCGGAGCAGGATGAGGAACAGACCTACGTCGAGCGCGGTCAAACGGAACTTGCACAGAATTATTTCGATTGGGGCATGGATCTGCAGTCCAACAAAGATTTTTCGCAAGCGTCCAGCAGGTTTGACAAGGCAATCACGACCGATCCAAACCCGGATTCGACAAACAGCATTGCAGCAAAGACGCGCGCCCACCTGCCGGGCTTTCAGCGTTCCTGGGGGATGTACCTGATCTCACAAGGAAAATATGCGGAGTCCATCGCGCATTACGAGAACAGCGTCAAACTTTCACTGCCACAAGATGTGGGCAGCGCAAAGGATGCGCTTTCACAGGCATACCTGAATTGGGCGGAAGCCCTGCGCGCAAAAGAGGATTTCCAGCAGGCGCTGGAGAAGATCAAGGATGCCGGCAATTCCGGCGCCACGGAGAACAGCAAAAAGAATTCGGAAGACGCCCGCGCCGATACGCTTGATCTTTTTTCCATATCAAAGGGCACACAGGCGCAAAAGATCATAACGGATGCCACGAACAGCATTTGTAAAAATGGGAAACCGCTGGAAACCCTGCCCATCATTGGCACCCTGGATGAGAAACGGCTCAGGCTTTCGGGGGTGAATCTTACCCTGCCCGGCAATGTGCTGGCGCAAACGCCCGGCAACCTGCATTTCATCGCCTGTGCCGGGGAAAAAGAAGTCACGCTTCAAAACTGCCCCTATTCAAGAAGCGGGTACGGGACAATTACTCACTGGATCAAACGCATCCGCTACGAATGGCAGATCAAAATCTACAACTCGCAGACGGGGAAGTTGGTCAACCAGAAAACCTTCCAAGGTTCTGCGCCTCAGTACTGCCCAGCCAGATACTCCTTCGGTTTGTCCAGCACGGTGTACTTCCGCGGCGACAAACCAACTACACCCACAGTAACAGATTGGCTGGCAACCCAGCTGAAATGACCGTCCTGAGACAGGGACGCAACCGTTCGTATGGAACAGAGTATGAAAAAAATTACAACCCTTCCTGTTATTTTTGTCTGGCTGGGCAGCCTGGCATGTAATATGCTGGGCGTCCTGCCTACGGCTACCCCGACACCAACAATAACTTCCACACCGACACAGACGCCAACCCCGACTCTGACTCCCACCCCAACACTGACGCCTACACCAACTATTACCCCAACTCCTGAAGGCAGCGCTGTTTCCGATCTGCAGGAAGGATATACGCTGTACGTTCCAAATGGATACAAGTCCGTCTGCAGCAAAGGGGTTTGTATCATCACAAAAAATGATGCGGGCTTTGGGGGAATGTTTTTTCACCTCGTTCACGTTCCGGCTTCTGAGTTGCCAAATCTTAATGAGTTTGTTCTGAGTTTATTGATCGGCGGCATGCTGGTAAAACAAGAAGAAGCAGGCTGGTTTGTTATTGAAAATAGAGACAGCCCCGCTTCAATCAGCATCGGCGACATGGATGGACAAGCCATAGACTTCACAGGAACTGGAGCACAAAAAAAACCGATGGAAGGTCAAATTGTTGGATTCAACCCCGCACCAGAAAAATTTTTTTGGGCGGTCGCCTGGGCTGACACATCCTCCGATCCGGATATGTGGAAGAACCAGGAAAAGGATATTTTTCATTTCATCCTTAGCTCAGTGACCTTCGCGCCGTAAACACAGTCGCGCAGCAACCTATATTTATCCCTTTCGCGCGGCACAGGTTATTGTATGAACAAAAGGAAAGGATCGAAATAATGAAACAACAAATCCATTGGAAAGTCGTCCCGCTGGTAATCACCCTGCTTGTTTTACTGGCGGGCGGCTGCGGGAGCGGTCAAAAGGAAAAAATCGAAACATCCATTGGAACCCTGACCATTGTTGGAGCGGAGGTCGTCGAGACGCTTCCATATTCATCCACGCGCGCAAAGCCCGGGTATCAGATATTAATCGTAATGATCGAGGGTCCTAATACGGAAAAATTCGATCTCTCGACTGTCGCAGGTGTCTATGTGATGGGTGACGACGGCTCGAAAACCGACGCGTTTGTGGCGGGTTCCGCAAGCGAAACAGGCCCGTTTTTTGGTTTCACGCCCCCAACCACTGCAAAAAGTTTCACCCTGTACTGGCCTGAAAATCAACCCATTGAATTGGTGTTGAATAAGTAACGCCCACCATCCATGAATCATTGTACCGTTTTGAATTGAAGATAAAGAGCAATGGCTCATGTTTAAGAAAAGGAGCGTTTGAAATGTCCGACAGGAAACGTTCGCTGATGCTCTGCTTATTCTCTGTTGCTTTAACCTTACTCGCATGCGGCATATTCTCCCCACCGGATCCCACCCCCATACCCGCCTCACCGACGGTCACGCCAACAGCCACTCCCGCCGCCACATCCACGCCAAGCCATCCTTCGTTTTCAATAAGCGAGGTGATGGAAATCCCCTCCATTTCTGAGATTGTTGGAAATGGCATCGTCGTATTTGCAAAAGGGGAAGAGGCAGGAAAACTGACCGTAACGATAAACGGAACCATTCCGATCATTGCAGGCTATTGGTGCATCTGCTGTGTGGATACGATTCAAATCGAACCAAACCTGCAAGTACCGTTGGATCCATTCTTTATGGATACCGAAGCGCCCCCGGCGCCCGGAGGGTTGATCTCTGAAAGTATGGGAATGAACGATATCGTCCTGTCATCTCCCATCCCCGAAGACGCCGTTGAATTTATCGTCAGCGGGGCTGAGGGAGCGACCTTAAAAAAGGAAGGCAGCGGTTTTCGCCTCGTGAAAGGAAGCGCATATTTCCTGAAAACCCTATTGCCATGAACTGCGTTAAGTTTTCGGTCTCGTTCAAAAAATACCGTCACAAACATTGCAATGAGGAGCGCCTATCATGTTAGACGAAAAGCACCTGAAAAAATTTTCCCTGCCTTTGGCTGCGCTGGCTTTGATCGCGTGCAGTTTATTCTCTGCGCCAAATCCCACACAGATAACTACTCCAACGCCGACACTAATTCCCCATACGAAAACACCAGCGCCAACCAACACTCCATCCCCAACCCCCACACCCGGAGTCGGCTCCACCTGGACCCGCCCGGCGGATGAAATGGTCATGGTCTATGTTCCGGCGGGACAGTTCACGATGGGCATGGATGGCGATAAAGCGCTGGAGATCTGCGAACACTTTAGGGATAATTGTCTGCCTCGCTCGTGGTTTACACTCGAAGAGCCCGTGCATACCGTCTACCTGGATGCATATTGGATTGACCAGACGGAAGTGACAAATGACATGTTCGCCCGGTTCATAGCAGCAACAGGTCACGAGACAGATGCGGAGCGGCGGGGCGATTCGTTTATCTACACAGGCGCCACCCAGTCCCCGGCAATTTTTGGCTGGGAATCGATAAACGGAGCCAGCTGGCAATACCCGCTCGGACCGGAATCCGATCTGACCGGACTGGGCGATCATCCGGTGGTGAACGTGTCATGGAACGATGCCGTTGCGTATTGTGAATGGGCTGGCGCGCGGCTTCCCACCGAAGCCGAATGGGAAAAAGCCGCCCGAGGCACAGATGAACGGGTCTATCCATGGGGGAACCAGGATCCAAACGGGAGTCTGGCAAACTTCGCAGACATTAACCTGGACATGGATGGAGCAAATACCGGCGTTGACGATGGCTATACATTCACTGCCCCGGTCGGGTCGTATCCCGCCGGAGCCAGCCCGTACGGCGCGCTCGATATGGCTGGGAACGTGGGCGAGTTTGTCTTTGACTGGTTCAACACCAAATATTACACAGTTTCGCCGGAATACAACCCGCAGGGACCTGATGAACCGGCTTCCGGGGATCACCGAGGGAACCGGGGCGGTTCATGGAGCGACCACGAAGACGGTTTGCGAACCAGTAATCGAAGTGGACTCCGCTATGACCGTTCGCGCAACTCATTCGGTATTCGGTGCGTGGTCGGCGCCTTCCCGTAGTCCTGCAACACAAGGAGAATGTACGATGTCTGGCAAAAATCATCCAAGAATAACGCGCCTTTTTCTGACGGTCATGGTCGTACTCGCGTGCGGATTATTCCCTGAGATAGAACCGACACCCACGCCCATCCCGCCGACAGCGACCCTCATCCCCACGATCGCGCCAACTCCAACCCCAACTCCCATTTTGGGGGCGGTTGTTTGCGAAAAATTCTTAACTGCCATCAACGATAATAATCTTGATCTTGCGGACGAGTATGTTTGCGAGGGTCAACAAGGGCGGCTGGCGCAAAGACTACTAGGAGAGAAATCCATGCACCCAAAGGGGACCTGGATAGAAGTGGTAAAGACGCCAGATGGCGGGCACGGTGTCACCAGCTCCGGTTTGACAAATATTAAATGCGAGAATAGCGCTGGCGGAGATGTCACCTGCGCCTTCCTCAGACCTGAAGCCTCCTGCAACATGAGCATTCGAGATGGGCAGATAGCGGGCTTTAATTGTTACTTGAAAGGAGGACTGGCCACTGAAGTAATTTTTAAGTTCGATGAAGGAAAAATTTGCGACTATGTTTTTCGCGAGCCTTGACGTTT
>JAUXWL010000017.1 GCA_030680155.1 Anaerolineales bacterium | reverse complement strand
GACTCCGCCTCCGAACGCGCGTTGACGAAGTTTACCTGGCATGAGTCCCAGAAGAAGTTGGGGAAGGTGTATGAGAGGCTTGTAATGCGTAATACGTAATACGTACCACGCATCACAGAGAGATGGGCATGGGTGAATTATACGAGGTGACAGTCACCTAATGGTGGAAAGCATCAACCCCGTCAACGCGCCGCCTGCGATCAACCAGGTGGAGTTAATCTTGTAGCGCAGCAACAGAATGAGCGAGACGATGGCGATCAGGGCGGTCGGGAAATCTGTCAGCGAAGAGAATGCTAATTGGAAGGTCACAGCAGCCATCAGTCCAAGCGATGAGGCGTTTACTCCATCCAATAAACTGCTCATCCAAACCGAGTTGCGTATCTTTGAAATCAGCGGGTTGGATATCAAAACGAAAATGAACGATGGCAGGAAGATGCCCAACGTGGCGAGCAGCGCGCCTGGTGTGCCACCGAGCAGGTAGCCGATGAAGGTGGCGGCGGTGAAGAGTGGACCCGGTGTGATCTGCCCGATGGCAATGGCGTCGATGAGTTGCTGGTCGGTCAGCCAGCCGAGACGCAGGACGAAGTCGTTGCGCAGGAAGGCGAGCAGGACGTAGCCGCTGCCGTAGAGCACGGAACCGATTTTGAGGAAGGTTAGGAAAAGGGTGGAGAGACTGAACGGGATGCCTGCTTGTGTGAGAATTGCGCCGCCGAATGGAATGAAAACAGCGGGTTGGATGCTGCGGAGTCGTTGCATATTTGCGATCAGCATAACGATGAAGCCGCCTGCAAAAAGCAATGCAATTTCGTTGAAGCCTAAAAAATAAAGCACAAAAACCATAATGCCTGCGATGAGCGCCAGTTTTGTTTTGAAGGCTTTCCTGCCCAGCGTCCACAAGGCTTGTGCGATGATGGCAATTACCACGGGCTTGATGCCGTACATCAGCCATTCGAGTTGCGGCGTGGTTCCATATTGGACGTACAGCCATGCCAACACCAGTACCATCAGCGTGGCGGGGGCGATAAAGCCAAATCCGCCTGCCAGCAAGCCCAGCCAGCCTGCACGGCGATAGCCGATGTGGATCGCCATCTCGGTGGAGTTGGGACCGGGGATCAAATTTGTCGCGCCGAGCAGGTCGAGAAATTCTTCATCGGTGAGCCATTTGCGACGGACGACGACTTCATCATGCATGATGCCAACGTGGGCGGCGGGTCCGCCAAAGGCAGTGAAACCAAGTTTGAGGAAGAGCGCAGCGACTTCAGTCAGGTTGGACATGCGGGCAAGTGTACCCTGCTGTTCCCTCCCCCAAAAGGGGGAGTTTACCGATAACCAAAAGACGCGGAGGATTTTCTCCGCGTCTTTTGGTTATTTTTTGATTAGGGCGCTGGCGTGGCTGTTGGCGCGTTGGGGTCGTTGACGATGATCTCCACAGTGAGCGTGTCGCCAAAGAAGTTGCCGTTTTCATCTGCCATGCGCCAGGCGCTGATGATGGCGCCGTTTTGCCCGCTGGGGGCGACGAGTTGCACGGAAATTTCACGCTTGGCGCCGGTGGGAATCGCTTCGGTCAATGTGACGATGTTCCCGCGCATCAAGTCACCGCCAAAGTGACGGAAGGTGAAGCCTGCCCGCCACGCGCAGCCGCCGATGTTTTGCACCAGCCAGGTTTTGGTGAAGACTTCGCCGGGTTTCATTTGCGTCCCGTCTTCGATGGTGACATCGTCAAGGTACAGCAGGTTGAAGCACGGATTGGTCGTGGGGGATGGCTCTACGGTAGTGGTGATCGCGGTGGCAGTTTCGGTCACGACCAGAGGCGTCGGTGAGAGGGAAGGCGTGGATGCAGCCACCAGGGTCTCGGTCAGGGAAGAGGCGTAGGTGGCGACTGCTTCGGTGCGGACTGCGTCCACATCCACCTGGGGTGTTTGGTCGGTTTGGTTTGTCCCGCAGGAAAATAGCAATGTCCCCACGACCAGCAGCGGGAGAAGTAGAAGGATTTTGTTTTTCATTTTTTGCTGAAGTATTTTTTACTCCTGGGAAAGCCATTCTTTGGCATCCGTTACATTGTTGAAGTACATCAGGGGCTGCCCGGTGATGCGGGTAAGCAGGTCGCCCAGTGTGCGTTTGATGCCGGTTATGCCGATCACGGCGGTTTTGCGGACGTGGGCTTTGGTTTTGCTTGAAGCCGCATTGAGGATGGGCATCAGGGAGGAAGTGATTTCAGTATTGGAGAAATCGGAGATCACCAGCACGGAATTTTCAGGCTCACTGAGGACGATTTCCTGCACTGCCGCTAATTCTTCGGTAACCGCTTTTTCGTTGAAGAAGTTGCTGGAAAAATCCTGATAGAAGATTTTCTTCCCATTGTGTTCGATCCATTTAGATTTCATGCCAGTCTACCTTTCTATACGCGCGGTTATATCATGCCCGTAGGGTACAAATTGCGCTTTTCCCGGCTAAGGGCGATACCTGTGGCGAGTGCGCCGACAAGTTCCCACACGGCAACGCCAACGAATTTTTGGGGTGCAACACCCAGAAACACCAGCGTGGTGAATACGATGAAGGTCAGGGTGCGAAAGGGGACAGTCCAACGATAGAAGGCTTTGATGTCATTCAGGGAGGCGAGCATATAATAGATGCCCATGTTGAAGGATGCCATCGAGGAGGCTGTCATAAAGGTGATGGTGTAATCGTTTGAGGCGCGTAAGGCGCGGTCCACCACTTCGAAACCGAGGATGGAAAGCAATATCTCAGGGCGGATCAGCCCAACCAAGCCAAGCATGACTGCAAGGACGCCGAAGATGAAGATGGTCCAACCGGATGCGTCGCGGATTTTCATTGTTATCGTCTCCTGTGTTCGAAATATTATACATGATAAAATATGTCACATTATGGCGAAACATCTGGTTTTGGTGGCAGGTAATATCGGCGCAGGAAAAACGACGCTGACAGAACGCATCGGCGCGCGCCTTGGCTGGTGGACCGGGTATGAATCTGTGGCGGATAACCCATATCTGTCCGATTTTTATGGGGATATGCATGCCTGGTCGTTCCATTTGCAAATTTTCTTTTTAGGACACCGCGCCGAACAATATCTCGAAGCCGCCCGTGACGCACGCTCTGCGATTTTAGACCGCAGTATTTACGAAGATGCGCATATCTTTGCCCGCGCCCTGCACCACATGGGTAATCTCGGCGAGCGCGATTACCTTGCTTATCGCAGGTTGTTCGATGTGGTCGTGAACGGCCTGCCCCGCCCCGACTTATTAATCTACCTGAAAGCGCCTGTGTCTGTGTTGATGGAGCGCATCCGCAGGCGCGCGCGGAATATCGAAACAGGTATCACATCGGAATACCTTTCCCTGCTTGACTCTTTCTATGATGAATGGCTCAGTTCCTTCGACCTTTGCCCTGTCCTGACGATTCAGACAGATGGGCTTGACTATGCAAACCACCCCGCTCATCTTGATCTGGTCACCCAACGGATCCAGGATAAACTGGCTGGTAAAGAAACAATGGAATTGAGGAGTTGAACAATCCCATGAGCGGCACGGATGCAACTACCGCCTTTCTGAAAATTCCCCTTTTCCGAAAAATCCCAAAAGTGGACATGTACACGCTGGTGGATCAACTTCCATTGGAAGTGTACGAATCCGGTGCGTATCTTTTCCATGCGGGCGAGGAAGGCGATAGTTTGTATGTCGTCCTGGATGGCAGGCTGGAAATTGTGCTTGCCAGCGATACGGAAGATGAAATGCTCCTGCGGGTGTGCGGACCGGGCGAATACGTTGGGGAAATGAGTCTCATCATGCCCCAAGGCCGGAGGACGGCGAGTGTCCGTGCCAGGGACAAATCACGCGTGCTGATGATGAGCCGCGACAAATTCAATGAGATCCTTGAACGCTGGCCCAGCATCGCCTATTCCATGATCGAGATCATGAGCGAACGGCTGGACACCTCCAATGAAGCCGCCTTCAATGACCTTGTCGCCAAGAATCACGCATTACAGCAAGCCTACGATGAACTGAAAGCCGCCCAAGAGCAGTTGATCGAAAAGGAACGCCTCGAACGTGAACTTCAAGTTGCTGCCGATATCCAATTAAGCATTCTCCCCGACGACCTGCCCGATGTGGACGAATTCAGCTTCGGCGCGCGCATCCTGCCTGCCCGTCAGGTGGGTGGCGACCTATATGATGTCTTTCCGCTCAAGGGTGAACAGGTTGGCGTACTGATCGGTGACGTTGCGGATAAAGGCGTGCCGTCTGCGCTCTTCATGGCGCGTGCTCATGCGCTCCTCGTGGCGGAGGCGGATATTGGCGTTACCCCGGGCGAAGCGCTCAGGTTGGTAAACAGCCACATTACCCGCCTGCAAAAATCCACGCAATTTGTTACCGTGTTGTACGGCATTTTGGATTTGAAAACCCGCGAATTTTCCTATGCCCGTGCCGGACACGAAACCCCGCTTGTCCTGCACCTTGATGGAAGTGTGGAACGCATCCCTCACAGCCCGGGCATGGCTCTTGGACTTTGGGATATCATCACGCTGGATGAGCGCACCATTCAATTGCTCCCCGGCGACACCCTGCTGCTATACACAGACGGCATGACCGATTGCCGCAATCCCAAAGGCGAACCGTTCGGCTTGGATCGCATCAAGTCCACCTTGAGTCCGTTGGCGAATTTCAATGCCCAACAAGTCTGCGATCTTTTATTGGAAACGCTCAAAGATTACCAGGATGGTTCGAAACAGGACGACGATGTTACCCTTGTAGCAGTCAATGCTGCCAGTGAAGAATCCACGATCCGTGTCCGCAAGAACGAAGAAGAATAGTAGATAAAAAAAACATAGCGCGGTTCGTACCGCAAAATTCATTTTGCACTCTGACAGACAAGATAAATCTTGTGGTACTGCGCAGAATCTTCGCGGAGTAATACTATAAAGGATGACGGAAAATCCCCTTTACAACGGAAACATCCTTTAAAACAGGGGATTGCTTCGTCGGAAAGAGCAAAAACCCTCCTCGCAACGACATTTGTACGGTAGAGAAGACTGAGATAAAAACAGACCTCCCGAAAGGGAGGTCTGTTTTTATCTCAACGCCTGCTCCAGATCTGCGAGTAGATCATCCACGTTTTCAATTCCAACGGAAAGCCTCACCAGTCCAGGGTCAACCTCCAACGTTGAGCCTTGCGTGGAGAGATGAGTCATCGCCGCGGGGACTTCAATGAGTGATTCAACGCCGCCCAGTGACTCTGCCAGCGTAAACAGCTTGGTAGACTCCGCAACTTTGACCGCGGCCTCACGCCCCTCTTTCATGATGAATGAGATTATCCCGCCGCCATTTTTCATCTGCCGCTTTGCGATTTGGACCTGGGGGTGACTCCCGTGAAATGGGTAAATCAACTGTTTGACCTTTTTCTGATGTTCCAGAAACTCCACGATCTTCTCGGCGTTCCGGGCATGCCTATCCATGCGGATTGGGAGAGTCTTGATCCCACGCAGCACGAGGAAAGAGTCCATCGGCCCTTGTACGCCGCCGATGGCATTTTGCAAATAGGCTAATTTTTCGCCCAGTTCCTTGTCTTTGCCGATGATCGCACCGCCGACCACGTCCGAATGCCCGCCGAGATACTTCGTCATCGAGTGGACGACCAGGTCTGCGCCC
>JAUXWL010000016.1 GCA_030680155.1 Anaerolineales bacterium | reverse complement strand
TGAAAAGGGCAGGCGCGGCATCTCGGTCTTGTCGGCTGGTCAGGCGGCGGAGCATATCCGCATCGCGTTGATCAATTCCACCTGGTACGATGTGCGCCGCAAGGAGGCGCGTTTCAAACAGGCGGGGCGCGGCGGACCTGGGCGCGTGTTCCGTGATAAGAAGATCAAAGCCATCGTCGTGCGTTACACCGACATGGGCGGCGATAAAAATGGCGTGGCGGATATGGCGCTCATTCGCAAGGCGGGGACGCGCATCAACAAGGAAATTACGGAACTCGACGATAAGCAGAACCAGATGCGCAAGGTGGGGACGGCGAACATCGTGGAAGTGATGGATCATTTTGACCTGCTGCCGACGCATAACTTCCGCTACGGCTCGCATCCTGACACGCACAAGATTGATTCAAAAGTCTGGAAGGAAGCCTTCACCCAGGGATTGCCCGATGGCTGCTGGCTGGGATGCACCATGAGCTGTTCGCATGGCGTGGATCACTTTCCGATTCAAACTGGACCTTATGCTGGTCAGTGTGTTCTGGTGGATGGTCCTGAATATGAAAATGCCGCGGGGCTGGGTTCGAATATCGGCAACTTTGATGCGCAAAAAGTTTTGGAACTCAATTTCTATTGCGATACCTACGGCGTGGACAGCATCTCGTTTGCCAACTGCGTCGCTTTTGCGATGGAATGTTATGAGGAAGGCATTCTCACCAAGGAACACACGGGCGGACTTGAACTGAACTTTGGCAACGGCGCGGCGGCGTTGGAACTCATCCATCAAATGGCGCGTGGTAAAGGCTTTGGTGTGACCGTCGGTCAGGGCGTGCGCTACATGAAGGAATTGTTCGTGCGCGAATACGGAGCCGACTCAAAATTCATCCACGATATCGGCATGGAAATCAAAGGCATGGAAATCTCGGAATACCTGACCAAGGAATCGCTTGCCCAGCAGGGCGGGTTTGGACTGGCGACCAAAGGTCCGCAGCATGATGAAGCGTGGCTGATCTTCATGGATCAGGTGCAGAATCTTTTGCCGACATTCAAGGATAAGGCGGAGGCGCTGCATTACTTCCCCATGTGGCGGACGTGGTTCAGCCTGCATGGACTGTGTAAACTACCGTGGAATGATATTTCGCCTGAGAACAACAAAGAGACGAAAGAGCCTGCCAAGGTGGAAGAGCATGTCGAAAACTATGCCTGGATCCACGAAGGTGTAACGGGCAAGCCGACTGTGCCGCAGGATCTGTTGAATCAATCAGAACGGGTTTACAACTTTCAGAAAGTTTTCGCCCTGCGCATGGGACGTGTGGGACGCAGGCACGATGTCCCGCCTTACCGCGCGATGGGACCTGTGACCGTGGCGGAATATGAATCGCGCCAGGAACGCTACGATGAACAACTCAAGCGACTCGTGGAAGTTGACCCCGAAGGATTAACGACACTGGAAAAGATGGAACACTTGCGCAAATATCGCGAGAACCAATATGAGCAGTTGATGGATGCGGTCTATCACCGCCGCGGCTGGGATGCGAACAGCATTCCCACCGCTGAGAAATTACGTGAACTAGGCTTGGATTTACCCGAACTGCTTGAGGTGGTGGAACAGGCAAAAGGGAAGGTCTGAGGCGCGTATCCTGAAATAAAAATGCCCGCCCCGAAACTGATCCTTCGTGGGCGGGTTTTCTTTTGTGCGTCATTGTGAGAAATTGACGGCGCACTTTTTAGGAAATAGTGCAATAATAGATGGAAATCCCCAACATCACCAGGAGGCGTTGACATGACTGATCTGGAGCAAGCAACAGTAACGGAAGTTGATGAAAAATATGTCATCAATCAATACAAGGGCAAGATCGATTACTACTGGGCGGCAAGCCGCAGTAATAAGAATGCATTTAAGCGCTATCGCACCTGGACGATCATCCTTGGTTCGTTGGTGACACTGGTTTCCTCCATCTCTGCCGCTGAATTCCTTCAGGACCCTGCCTGGCTGAAGAACCTATTCTCGGTCGCAACACCGGTAATTGCAGCAACATTGACCGTCATCAGCGGGCTGGGACAGAACTTCCATTGGGGTTCCACCTGGCGTGACATGGTCGTCAATGCCACCCGCCTCGAAAAGGAACGCGACCGATTTTTGGCAACAAAACCCGAAAATCGAGATATCGAAAAGGAACTCGACATCCTGAATTCGATCATTCTCGAAGAGACGCGGAACTTTTTCCAACGGGTGCTCGATAGCGAGATCAAGCCAAGGGAGCAGAACGGTTCATAAGGATAAAAATATAAGACCTCTGTGTTTTCAAAAGCACAGAGGTCTTGTTTATACCCAACTCGGTG
>JAUXWL010000007.1 GCA_030680155.1 Anaerolineales bacterium | reverse complement strand
GTCAGGCGCGCGAGACGTTCCTCTTGAACGCGCAGCGCCATCGGCAGGACCTGGTCCACGCGTTGGCCGGTCTTGGCGGAGATGTACAGGATGGGCACATACGACATGAAGTTCAGGTCGTTGAGGATTTTTTCGGTGTAGGCTTCCATGGTCAAGCTGTCTTTTTCGATGGCATCCCATTTGTTGACCAGCACCACGCATGATTTCCATTGGTCTTTGACGAAGCCCGCAATGTGCGCGTCCTGTGCGGTGATGCCTGTGGTGGCGTCGATCATCAGCAGGGCAACTTCACAGCGTTCGATGGCTTTGAAGGCGCGGATGACGCTGTATTCCTCCACGCCTTTTTCGATCTTTCCACGCCGACGGATGCCAGCCGTATCGATCAAGGTGATCGGCAGCCCTTCGTATTCCATTTGCATGTCAATCGCGTCGCGTGTTGTCCCGGCAATTGAGCTGACGATGACGCGTTCCTCGCCGACCAGTTTGTTCAGCAGGCTTGATTTTCCCGCGTTCGGTTTGCCGACGATGGCGATCTTGATGTTATTGTCTTCCTCTTCCTCCGGACGTTCGGGGAAGGCGGATACCAGCGCGTCAAGCAGGTCGCCGGTGTTGGTCCCGTGAATTGCGGAGATGGCAAAGGGGTCGCCCAAGCCCAGTTCGTAGAATTCAGCGACCTGGTCGCGGCGTTCTCTGGATTCACATTTATTAACTACGACAAAGATCGGCGGCTGGAAGCTGCCATCGGGTTGTTTGCGCTGCATACGGCGTAAGATGCTCGCCACTTCGCGGTCGGGTTCGGTTACGCCGGTTTCGCCGTCATTGACGAACAGCACCGCATCCGCTTCCTGGATGGCGGCTTGGGCCTGTCGGCGTATGTCTTCGATAAAGTCAACAGAACCAGTTGAGAGCGGAGTCCGACCGCCGTGGGTGGGGTCAATTCCGCCCGTATCGACAATGGTGAACTGGCGTCCGTTCCATTCCGATTCGCCGAAAAGACGGTCGCGGGTGGTGCCGGGAGTTTCATCTACAATCGCCATACGCTCGCCGACCAGGCGGTTGAAAAGCGTTGATTTACCGGCGTTGGGTCTGCCTACAAGAGCAACAATGGGTTTCATGATTCGTTATGCTTTCTAAAATATTCTGTTTTTGTGCGTTACGGTCTTGGTGTTGGCGTGGGTGTGCTGATCGGGGTGATGACCACCTCGATGGTATTGGGGAGGATCGATTCGACCACGATGTTCGCGATCAGGATCTCCACGATGGGTGTAAGTTGGTATGTCCCTGGGGTAAGCCCGGTCAGGTTGACCGTAGCGCGGACGGACTGACGTGTAAGCGTATCCAGCAGTGAAAGCGGCCCTGAGAGGATCACATCCACACTGGTGGGGGAGACTTGCGCCGTCAGGCCATTTTCCAGCCCGATAATCTCGATCAGTTCGCCAGCCAGTGTAACACTACTTTCAATTGGCGATACCCCGGCTTGTACCAATACCGTCTGTTCGCCAATGATCGAAATGCCTTCCGGCAGGTTAAGTGCCAGGCGTATATTGATATCCTCCTGCGCGTTTTGCAGGTCGAGCGGCTTGGTTTCCAAAATTCCGGGCAGGCTGACGACAAGCTCCGGGTCGGAAGAATAGACTGTCACTACCGGCGGGAACACGGAAAGGTCGGTGAGGCGATAACCGCTGGCTACCCGCCCAATGATCGTTACCTTTACGGCCACATCGCGATACCCACCCTGCTGGCTGACCGGCAGAACGATGTGGACGGTTTCCGGGGAGAGGGTCACACCCTCCACTTTTTGTCCGGTTTCATCGAAGATTTCCACCGGCAGGGTTTGGTCAAAGTTTTCGCGGATGCCGTTCAGGTCCACTGAGACGCGCGCGCGCATCACTTTCTGGACCTGTGACTCGGCGCCTGCTATCACAATTTCCAGCGGCTCCAGGCTTGCTTCCCCCACTTGATATCCAATGGCGGCTTCCCCGGAAATGCTGAGGTCTATCGCCAGGGTTTTAGTGGTGAGCGGTTCGAGGATGAAGTTGATCGTTCGCGGCGAGACGGAAACGATCTGCACCGGTCGCGCATCCACCTGGATCTGCAATTCCACTGCATGAGTTCCGGAGCTCATGCCCGAAAGATCAAGAATGGCGCGTACCAGTTGCGGGTCTGAATCGATCAAACTCCAAACGGAGCGGGGCGCGCGCAGGGTGACTTCCACTTCTTTTGGAATGTTGCTGTTCAGCACCAGGTTGGACGCCTGCCCGCTGATCTGCACAGGCACAGGCGCAGGGAGGGTGCGTGTTTCGTTCGGGTCTGCGGAGGTGACAGCGGAAATCCAGGCGGCGACAGCGAGCGCAAACGCCCAGAGAAAGGTGCGGTAATTGTTGGCGATCCAGCGAAACATGGTTATTCTTCTTTTCTTCCAAACAAGCCCGGCAACAGCCGTTCGAAAATGTTCAATTGTTGTTCCCTGGCGCTGGGACGCAGGAAGGCAAGCAGGATATTCTCAAGGCGGTCCGAGTCGAGCCGTCTGAGCATCCGGCCGGCATGGGCAATGGAAATGGAGCCTGTTTCTTCCGAAACAACGATGGCGATTGCATCGCTCACTTCCGAGGTGCCCAGTGCGGCGCGGTGACGCAGCCCCATCTGGCGTTCGGGGGTGCGGTTCAAAACTCCGCTGGCAGAAAGCGGCAGGACACTCGCCGCCGACACGACCTTTGAATTTACGATGATTACTCCGCCGTCGTGCAGGGGGGTGTTCGGGTAAAAGATTTGCAACAATAATTCAGGCGTCACTTTTGCGCTCAATTGTACGCCGCTCTGAATGTACTCATCGAGGTTGTCGAGTCTTTGCATGATGATCAGCGCCCCATGCTGGCGGGCGGAAAGTCTTGCCGTTGCGCTGACGATGGCGTGGATGGTCTCTTCGAGGGCGAGGTCGGTTGATTTAGCGGTAACAGGCCAAATGCTCCCGGCCCGACCGATCCGCTCCAGTGCGCGGCGGATTTCCGGGGCGAAGATCACAGGCAGGGCCAGGAAGAGCGCGGGCAGCGAGTTCTGTGTGAACCATGAAAACGCGGGCAATTCCACCAGGCTGGTCAGCAGGATCAGCGCCACAATCAGCATGATCATCCCGCGCAGCAATGCCATGGCCTGGGTATCCCGCAGGGAATAAAGCAAGCCAAAGAAGATCAGCGTGACAAGCATGATATCGAGCACGCTTAGCCAGCTGAGGCGTTGGAATATGAAGAAGAGGTTGTTGAGGAATTCAGTCACGGAAATAGTTAATTGGGTTCAGCCCTGGCAGGGGATCAAAATCCCTGAGCCGGGGCAGACCCTATATCGGGCGCAGAACGCGGTCCTGGCGTAGTTGTTTGAAGAAGAGGGTACTGCCTGCCTGCGCGGATTCAATGGCCGCATCATGCCAGGCTTGCACTCCGAGTGTTTCGGGCGCTTGTTTTTCATAGCCCAATTGCTTCCAGTCCGCTTCCTGAGTGGAAAGCTCATGCATGGCGAATATCAGGGATGCTTCGCTTTGTAATTCACCGCTTGCGTTCTCCACTTCCTTTATCAGGGTGTTGAGCGCTTTTTGGGCATCCAACGTTTCTTCGAGGAAAATATCGGTGGTGCGCGTTACCAGGTTTTCCACCTGCCAGCCTGCCACACCGACGGGGCGCCCATCCATTTGCAGGAGCATGTAGGCTTTATCGCCGAATGATTCCATCACATCTGCCGGGGTCATCCTGCGTTTGCCTTTGCTCAGGCGGGTGATCAATTCCGCAATGGCAGAGGAATGCCTGGGCTTTCCACGCTGCGCCGATAATTCTCCAGTAGCGGTGACGGGTTTCTTGATCGTCAAGGTGGAGTCGGCCGCGTCTTTTGCGCCAGGGATGATTTCCTTCCACGATTCACTGACCTGCTTCCAAAGATCGTCATACGAACCGGTGTTGGTGATGACGATGTTCGCCACCGCCACCTTTTTGCTTTGCGGTGACTGCATGTGGACGCGTTCCGCAGCCTGGTCACGGCTCATGCCGCGCTTCCGCATCAGACGTTCGACCTGAAACTCCTCCGGGGCATTCGTCACCCAGATGGAGTCGCACACTTTCCGCAGGTCGCTCTCGATCAGTTTGATCGCCTCGATCACCACCACAGGCTGGCTGGCGCGTTTGATCAGAATATCCGCCGCCTGCCGCACCAGCGGGTGGACGATCTCCTCCAACTGCTTCATGGCGTCGGGGTCGTTGAATACCAGGCTGCCGAGTTTCTTGCGGTCGATCTCGCCGTCCTTGTTGACCAGCCACCTCCCGAAGCGGTCGATCACCTGCTGATACCCCGGCGCGCCTTTGGCATACGCGCGGTGGGTGAGCGCATCCGCGTCAATCGTATACGCGCCTAAATGCTCCAACATACGCCGCACCACGCTTTTGCCTGTTGCGATATTTCCAGTCAGACCGATGACGAATTTTCCGGGCAGGTTGCTCAAAGGATTTCCTCTTTAAATAATGAAAATTGGATGAAAGAGTTTTGCCCATCTATTTTAATGTCTTTTCTCGAAATGTCCACCTTTGCGCCGTTGACTAGCCCCCTGACTGCGTGTATCATGAATTTACCTCAGGCTGGTCGGGCAGTCGCGGTCCTGCGTTGTCGGGATCGAGGAAAGTCCGCACTCCATAGAGCACGACGTCGGAGAGTACCCCGGGGTGGGGAAACCGCCGAGAGGCGCGAACCTACCGGATAAAAGGGCCACAGAAACAAACAGCCCACGCAAGTGTGGTGATGGTGAAAAGGTGGTGTAAGAGACCACCGGCGCCCGCAGTAATGCGGGTGGCCAGGTAACCCCCGTCGGGAGCAAGGCCAAGCAGGGGCGATTTCGTCCGTGGACGATGGGAGACTGCTCGTCTCCATACGTGTCCTTCCCTCTTGTGGGAGGGACCAGCCCCGGGTAGGCTGCATCGAGCGGCGCGGAGACGCGCCGCCCAGAGAGATGACTGCCCAGGCGGAGAAATCCGCTGGACAGAATGCGGCTTATAGACCAGCCTGAGGAGACCATATATTGAACAGAACCCCATCGAGGGGTGCGTGCGGCTTACAGACCAGCCTGAGGAGACCATATATTGAACAGAACCCCATCGAGGGGTGCGTGCGGCTTATAGACCAGCCTGAGGAGACCTTATTGGTATGCAGACGCACCCGCGCTTATCATCCATTGTCCGGCAACTCATTCAACAGTCCGCTGGTATTGATTCCGTGCAAATTGCCGTCGGCGAACTTTTGTTGGATGAACCCCAACTCCGTGCGCAATGGGACGCGCTCGTTTCCCAAACCCCTCTTGCAAAAACAAAATTGAACATCCGCGTCGTCCCTGCCGAACAGCAGTGCATGGTCTGTTTTTTGATCTATCACCCCAACGAAAAAGAAACCGCCTGCCCGCAATGCAAAAGCGTGGGCGCGAAGATTATCAACGGCGAGGAACTTTATCTTGAATTGGATTAAGGGATCGAGTCTTTGCCTGCTTTGGATGACCGCTCTGACGTTCCTCTCTGCCTGCAATCTGCCCGCCGCCTCACCCCCCGCCCCAGACCTGTTTGCCACACTCGCGGCCGCCACTCCGCTGACAGGGGATTCTCAGCCCTTTCAGCCCACACCCTACCCAACCTCTCTCACTGGCGAGCCAACTGGGAAGATCGCCTTTACTTGTCAGGTCTTCAAAGTGACAGCGAACAACCAGATCTGCATCATCAACGCGGACGGAACAGGCTTCCGCCGCCTGACAACCGACAATACCAAACAACACTACTACCCATCGGTTGCGCCCGATGGCAGGAGCGTAGTCTATGCCGCGTTTCGAGAGCCGAACATCTACGAGATTTACGAGATTGAAATTGACACGGGCTCCGTCAAACAGTTGACTGACCACCTTGGCAACGTCAACGGACCTGAAATTTCCCCCGATGGCAGTTTGATTGCCTTTAAACTTTCCACGCCGACTTCGAATCAGATTTGGTTGATGAATCGCGATGGCAGCGACCAACGTCCGATACCCAATGCCTTTGGCTGGGACCCAACCTGGTCGCCGGATGGACAATTCATTTTGTTCGCGTCGGACATACAGGCTGGCGTGCAGTTGTTCCGAATCAAACCCGATGGGAGTGAACTGCTAATGGTCAGCGACCTGCCCGCGATACGGGGAAGAAGCGACTGGTCTCCCGATGGGACGTTCATCGTCACGTATTCCGGTCAGGCGTGGCAGCGCGATGTGTACATCCAAAATGCGGATGGTTCGAATGCGCGCATGTTGTCACCAACGGGCGGCAACTCGCAGGGACCGTCCATCTCGCCCGATGGGGGCTGGGTGGCGTTCACTTCGTACTTCGACAATTACGGCGACGACCACGGCTGCGAGATTTACATCATGCGCGTGGACGGCAGCGATGTGCGGCGCATCACGAACAACGATTATTGCGATTATCAACCCCGTTGGGGTCCGTGATTTCCGGCAGTACCGCAAGACCTGCCCTCCCGAAGGACATCGGGACGATGTGAGTGGATCGAAGGGTTTATCCTGCCCGGCGAAGCAACATGAATCCCCTACGGGGCCAAGGCAGACTAAAGTCTGCACTCCGATTTCTTAGTAATCAAAGGAGAATGACATGGACATTAAAGGTAAAGTCGTCATCGTTACAGGCGCTTCGTCGGGGATAGGAGAAGCTACTGCCCGTGCATTCGGGCGTGAGGGCGCGAAGGT
>JAUXWL010000698.1 GCA_030680155.1 Anaerolineales bacterium | reverse complement strand
CTGACGTACTTCGATCCAGACGCCGACCCTGCCGGGGTGGCGAAGCAGGTCAAGGTCAGGTTGGAGGCGGAGGTTACGTCACGCTGGGGACGCCGCGCGAAACACGGGTACGCCTGGGGGCAGATCTATGCCCGTCATATTGATCCATTAATTCAGGAGGTTTTCTCATGGAAGCAAAAATCCGTCCGATAAAATCCGCGCTTGTGCTGGTGGGTCCCGGCACGAATGGACAGGACGCGCTCCGCGCCGCCCGCACCATTGCCAGGGAGGTCATCCTTGTGGGGGTTGTGCCGATCGCAAAGGGACAACCCATCAGCGCCGGGGCGCAGACGGCAAGGCAGGTACGCAAGCGGCTGCATTCATTGGGCGACGCGCACACGCATTTCAAGGCAAGGGTGATCGTTTCACCAACCCCGTGGAAGGACTTGCAGGGCGTCATCCATGATGAGCGCCCCGATCTTTTGGTGATGGAGTGGATGGACGAAGGAAAAACGCTGTGGGGCTCCCCCGTTTCAGAAGTGCTCGCCAACCCGATCTGTAATGTTGCGATTGTGCGCGGAAATATTCATCCCGAACCCGAGCGGACCTTGATCGCCATGCGCGGCGGTCCGTATGCAGAACTGGCGCTGCAAATTGGCATGAGCCTGCGCCCGACAGAGTTGGATATTCTGCACATCTCCCTGACGGGCGCGCAAACCGACGCGCCCTTCAAAGGGCTGAATTACATCCTGCAACACATCCCTGAAGTGAACCTGCGTTCGATCACCACCGACGACGCCAGACACACGATCTTCGAGGAAGCGCAGAAGTATGGTGTGATCGTGTTGGGCACCACAGCCAGCAAGACAGGCGGAGGTTCGGTGATCGGCCCTGTGGCTGAAAAACTTTTACTCGAATCCTCTGCCACTGTAATTCTGGTAAAAACGCGCCGCCCCATGTCTGAGACCATGTTGGATGAAAGCGTGGGCGCAAAGGCGATCTCGATCCTGGTGGATAAATGGTTTGCAGAAAACACCTTCCATGCGGATGAATTCGCCAACGTGGCAGAACTGCTGGAGTTCAAGAAACAGCAGGGTTCCACGATCAGCCTTGCCCTGCCCGCACTGAATGAAGGGGAAACGGTCGGCAAGGTCATCCGCGTCATCCAGAAGGCCTTGATGGAAAAGATACCCCTGATCGACGAGATCGTGCTGATCGATTCGAATTCGACCGACCGCACCCGCCAGATCGCCAAAGGACTCGGTGTCCCCGTTTATATCCATCAGGAGTTACTGCCTGAAATGGGGTCCCGCCCCGGCAAGGGCGAGGCGCTGTGGAAAAGCCTGCTCGTCACCAAGGGCGACATCATCGCCTGGATCGATACCGACATCATGAACATCCATCCGCGCTTTGTGTATGGGATTATTGGCCCGCTGCTGATGAACCGCAATATCCAATTTGTGAAGGGCTTCTATCGCCGCCCGCTCAGGGTGGGCGATAGAATGCAGGCAGGCGGAGGCGGGCGCGTCACCGAACTGACTGCGCGCCCATTGTTGAATCTCTTCTACCCCGAACTATCGGGCGTTGTCCAGCCGCTTTCGGGCGAATATGCTGGTCGCCGCGAAGCGTTGGAAAAAGCAACCTTCTTCTCAGGCTACGGCGTGGAAACGGGGCTGCTGATCGATATCTTTGAAAACTTCGGTTTGCGCTCCATCGCACAGGTGGACTTACTGGAACGCGTCCACCACAATCAGGAATTGGAAGCGCTGGGCAAAATGTCCTTTGCCATCATCCAGACCGTGCTCCGCAAATTGGAGCCGCGCTATGAACGCTCCATCATCGAAGAGATCAATAAAACCATGAAGTTGATCAAATACTCCAAAGGCGGTTATTTTCTCGAAGTGGAAGAAGTCGCCGAATACGAACGCCCGCCGATGATTACCATCCCAGCTTATCGGGAGCGGCACAACAAATGACGCAACTCTGCCTTGTTCGACACGGTCAAACCGATTGGAATCTCGAAGGGCGCTATCAGGGTCAAAGCGATGTGCCGCTCAACGCGAATGGACACGCGCAGGCAAAGTCACTGGCGGCGCAATTGAACGGGCAAACCTTCGCCGCGGTTTATGCAAGCGACCTGATGCGGGCGCGCGAAACAGCCGAACCCCTTGCCAGGGATAAGGGGCTGCCTGTGCAGATCGATATACGTCTGCGCGAAATCAATCAGGGAGAATGGGAGGGGCAGCTGGTGGATGACATCAAAGCGCGTTACGCCGAACTGTGGGCACAGCGCACGGGTGATCCTGCCAGCGTCCGCCCGCCCGGCGGCGAAACAGTCGGTGAAGTCGCGGCGCGAGTCCATGCCGCGCTGGATGACATCGCCCGCCTGCACCCCACCGGCGCGGCGCTCGTCGTTTCGCATGGACTGTCCATTGCCACCGCCATCTGCCGCGCGCGCGGGATTCCCGTTGGGCAAGCCTACACCGTCATCCCCGAAAATGTCCAACCCGTTTGGATGGAATGGGAATCAAAATAACGCCTCAGACTCCGCCGGAACCTGTTTCTGTTTAGGAGGTTTTTTCCACGCCTGAGGTTTGACTTAAATCGCCTCATCCAAATTGATTTCACACTGATCAACTCTCAACGTCCCGCCGTTTGCCTCAACTACATCCCCTGCATAACCGAAGAACGTCCAGAAGCGGACAGTGGTTTGATTCGCTTCGAGCACGAGCGAGATCGCGGGCTCTTTGTGACCGTAGTAGCGTGACCGCCATCCACGCGTGGAGTTGGGGTCGGCGCGGACGATGGAGAATTTGCCTTCCCCTTCCATCAACCCCACTTGGATTTTTATTTTGGAGTCGACCAGCTTGC
>JAUXWL010000697.1 GCA_030680155.1 Anaerolineales bacterium | reverse complement strand
TTTGCATGAGCGAATAAACCAGCGGGAGAGTCTGCTCACGCGTAGAAACAGGTTCGGGCGGCGCGTGAAGCGGACGTCCACTGGGAAGATTATACGCCACCCTCTCTTCGATTGTCTATAACAATAAAAATCAGCGCTGGTTACATCACTCTTGCGGAGGCGGAGGAACAGGAGCAGCTGCAGTGCGCGGCTCGACCACCAGTTTGATGGCGGTGCGCACCTTGTCCTCGATCTCCACATCCACGAACTCAGGGACGCAAGCGACATCGATCCCATCGTTCTTGAGATAGCTCGTGGCAAGCACCAGCGCCTTCACAGCCTGATTAACTGCGCCTGCGCCAATGGCTTGCACTTCTGCCCGTTTGTGTTCACGGATGACCCCCGCAATCGCCCCGGCGACGGCAGAGGTACGGGAGTTGGCTGAAACTTTGATTATATCCATGGCAACCTCCCAAGGTTGGCAAAGTGGGGACTGAACTACATTGTGGATTGTACAGGAATCCCTTAATGGATTCAAGCAGTATATTAGTATGATAATGATTTCGTAATAGTAGTAGGGGCTGTGGATAGTGGGGATAACTCAGACTCACCCCCACATATGGGGGAACAAGCCCCGCCGCCCACCAAACCTAAGGCTGGTTCACCCCAGCGAGCTTAACCTACACTGTGGGCAGTTTCCTGGTAACTTATCCACAGCCGTATTGTGGCTAAGTGGACTTTTTGCCAGTTTTCCATATTTTGGTTTATCTCAAAAACACCCCCCATATATGGGGGTGACCGTTTATTAAGTTGTCAGACCATTTCTCTAATAAATGGGGGTGTTGTCCACAGGGGGGCGCAGTTGTCCACAGATTACAGGCAGTTATCCACAGATTTTGGGTTTGGGGTCGCTTTGTTGTCTAAACAAATGACCCAAGATATGGGGGTTCTTTGGGATATTGCGGATAGCAAATGTGGAGTTACTCCCTAACATCCCTGCCATAGCCCGCTTCTGCCAGGATTTTGCCGTCTTCGAAGGCGGTTTTCCCACGCAAGACCACCTTGCGGATTTTTCCCTTCACCTTCCAACCCTCAAACGGAGTCCAGCCGCAGCGCGTGAATCCCTCGGCAGCTTTGATCTCGTAAACCGCGTTCTCATCCACTTCCACCCAGGTTTCGGGCTGTTCGGGGATATTAAATATCCTGCGTGGGTTGATAACACTTTTTTGAATAATAGCGTCAAACGTCAAACGTCCAGCGTCAACGGCGGTGAGCAGTAGTGGGAGCATAGTTTGTAGCCCGGGGAAGCCGGGCGGCGGATTCTCGGAATCTTTTTCTTCGATTGTATGTGGGGCGTGGTCGGTGGCGAAGCAGTCGATCACATCGAGGTTTGCCCACAGGGCATCCACATCTTGTTGAGTTGCCAAGCGCGGGCGGACTTCGGTTCTGCCCTCACCCCCAACCCCTCTCCCTGAGGGAGAGGGGCGAAGGGGTGAGGGCTTGGTTAAGAACAAATGATGCGGACAAACCTCACACGTCACCTTGATGCCTTTTTCCTTGGCGGCTTTGATGAGCAGAATTTCTTCTTTTAACGAAACATGCGCAATATGAATCGGACGGTCATGGATCGCGGAGAACAAAATCGCGGCCGCCATCGTGCGGCTTTCGGAGTGCATCACCAGCGGCGCAGACTTTGGAAATTTCTGGAAGTGCGGGGTCCAGAGCGTCATGTCATCGAGGCGTAACTCTCCAAAGGTAGAGTCAAGGTACATCTTTAGCCCGGCAGCTTTGGGGGCGAGCGCAGCGGCGATGTCTGCATTATTGGGTCCTGCGCCGAGGTATTGTCCGTAGTCACAGCGGGCTTTTTGTTTGGCGGCATCCAGTGAAAATTTGAGAGTCGCTTCATCGAAGATCGGCGGCTGGGTGTTGGGCATGGCGAGGATTATGGTCACGCCGCCGGCGAGCGCGGCTTGGGTGGCGGTATCCCAATCCTCTTTGTGTGCCCCGCCTGGTTCGCGCACATGCACATGCGGGTCAATTAATCCGGGGAGTTTGAGCATGAATCGAGTATAACAAATCTTAAGAGCATTGTCACTTTGTCCCAAATATCACGGATGTTATAATCCGACAAAATTTCCAAAGGTTAGGAGAAAATCGCATGGCATATGTAAATGTTACGGTCCCCGCAGGTGGGGCGAAAATTTCAATTCAAAATGGGAAATTGAATGTTCCCGAAAATCCGATCATCCCGTTTGTGGAGGGCGATGGCACGGGGCGCGACATCTGGCGCGCTTCGGTGCGCGTGTTCGATGCGGCAGTGGAAAAAGCATACGGCGGCAAACGCAAAATCCATTGGATGGAAGTGTACGCCGGTGAGAAGCCTTTCAAGATGTTCCAGACCTGGCTGCCCGATGAAACCACCGAGGCATTCAGGGAATTTTTGGTCGGCATCAAGGGCCCGCTGACCACACCGATTGGCGGCGGCATCCGTTCGTTGAATGTGGCGCTTCGTAAAATACTTGATTTGTACGTCTGCCAGCGCCCGGTGCGCTGGTATAAGGGTGTGCCTTCGCCGGTGCGCCATCCCGAATATGTGGATATGGTCATCTTCCGCGAGAACACCGAGGATATTTACACCGGTATTGAATTTGCTCACGGCACGGAAGATAATAAGAAGTTCAAGGAAATGTTCAAGGAAGCCTTCCCCAAGGAATATGCGAAGATGCGCTTCCCTGACACGGCGGGAATTGGTCTCAAACCAGTATCTGAAGAAGGCACTGACAGATTGATCCGCGCTGCGATCCAATGGTCGCTGGATAACAAGCGCAAGAGTGTGAACTTCGTTCACAAGGGCAACATCATGAAATTTACGGAAGGCGCGTTCAAGGACTGGGGCTATGCCCTCGCCAAGCGCGAATTCCGCGGACAAATTGTCACCGAACGTGAGACGTGGATTCTCGGCAATAAGGAAGCCAACAAAGATTTGAGCGTGGAAGATAACGCCAAGATGATCGACCCCGGTTTCGATATGATGTCTCCTGCCCAGCAGAATGACATCAAGGGCGAAGTGGAGGAAGCGCTAAAGTTGTGGGACACCCACGGTGAAGGCAAATGGAAGAAGATGCTGTTGATCAAAGACTCCATCGCGGATGTTTCATTGCAGTTCACCATCATCCGCCCGCGCGATTATGACGTCATCGCGACCATGAACTTGAACGGCGATTATCTTTCCGATGCTCTCGCTGCGCAGGTAGGCGGGATTGGTATCGCCCCGGGCGCGAACATCAACTACGAGACCGGCCACGCCATCTTTGAAGCGACGCATGGCACTGCGCCGAAGTACGCCGACCTGGACAAGGTCAACCCCGGCTCGGTCATCCTCTCGGGTGAGATGATGCTGCGCTACATGGGCTGGGGCGAAGCTGCCGACTTGATCGTCAAGGGCATGGAAGGCGCGATCAACGCCAAGACCGTCACCTACGATTTCGCTCGTCTGATGGATGATGCGAAGGAGATCAAGTGCTCCGAGTTTGGGGATGAGATCATCAAGCACATGGCGTAGTCGTAGTAAAAAATTAGAAGTAAAAAGTAATAAAAAAATCGGGACTTTCACAGTCCCGATTTTTTTATTACTCGCAAGATGAATCTTGCGGTACAGACTAACTATTTCACTTCCACCAATTCCACGTCGAATACCAATGTGGCATTCGGCGGAATGACTCCGCCTGCGCCGCGTTCGCCGTAGCCAAGGGCGGGCGGGATGATGAGCTGTGCCTTGCCGCCGACTTTCATCAGGGCAATGCCTTCGTCCCAGCCTTTGATGACGTTGCCGCGTCCCAATTGAAAGGTGATCGGTTCGCCGCGCGGGATGGAACTATCAAAGACTTTGCCATCCTGAAATTTGCCTGTGTAATGCACGCTGACCGTTTTCCCAGCCTCGGCTTGGGTGCCTGTGCCAGCTTCCACTTCGATGTATTCAAGTCCGCTTGGTGTTTTCATTTGTTCTCCAGTCTGAAATTTTTGGTTATTGTACCTGCATCTTGCCCTCACCCCTACCCCTCTCCCATTTTAGGAGAGGGAGATAAAAAAGTCGGGACATAACATCCCGACTTTTACGAATCACGAAGTACGCATCACGGACTTATGGAGCAGGCGTTGGTGATTGAAATAACACCCCCGCTTCGGCTGCGGTTTTCGGCATTCCGTTCATGATCCAGCGGATGAAGACCTCGATTACGTTTGGCTTTAATGCCTTGCTGGGCGGCATGACGCCGATCATTTCTTCATCTGGCTTTTCAGGATTCATAATGACGTGCTCCTGAATGGTTTGCAGGAGGTAGCTGTTCTCGTCCCCGGCAATGATGTTGTTGGCAACATTGTCACCGGTGGTGAGAATTTCCTCGTAGGTGGTCATCAGATAGTTGTTGTTGTCCTTGTCGGGGCGATGGCAGGAGATGCAATAGCGTTTGACGATGGGCTGGATGTGAACATCGTAGGAGGGCGCTTCGCCTTCTGCCAGCGGCGGGAAGAGTTCGGGGATCTCGGGCGCGTCAAAACGATCATCCCATGAATAGCGCATGAAGATGGTGATGTAATCTATTTCACTGCGTGAGAGTTCGCCGCCGTAGGTCTTGCCGAACGGAGGCATGCCCGCGTTGGGACGTCCATAGGCGATGACTTCGTACATGGATGGATCGGTGATGGTGTACAGCACATCGCGGCTGTTGATGGGAGTGATCTTCTCGCCTTCGAGTCCTTCCACGCCTGCGATGATGGCGACGGAGCCATCGTCACCGTGACATTCGGTGCAGTGGACGGAATACAAATCCTGCCCGGCGACAATCTGGTCTACAAGAGTCGTTGCGACTTCCACTTCTTCGCCGTGTTTTTCGGGGGCGAGAGCGAGCACCGTCCCTGAGAGAATGATCATTGAAAGGGCAGCCAGGCTTGTCGTCCAGATCAGGAGGCGGGTGTTTGATTTGAAGACGAAGAACAGGATGTAGGCGGCTGCGGGGATGAATATCCCTGCGATGGTTTGCAGTGTCCCGATCAGTTTCGAGCCGTCTTCGGAGACGGTCGGCACTTCGGACATTAACGTCAGGAGCACAATGCCGACGACCATGATGCTCATGATGGAGATGGGCAGGACGCGCTTGCTGTAATGACGGTGCGGGCTTTTTTCGATGAAAGGGATGAGAGTCAGCACGCCAAGCGCGACAGCGGGGACGAGGACGGTGGCAAGCCATTCGATTTTTCCGATGAGCGGCAATTGCCCGTAGAGCGCGAGGAATTTGAAGAGGAAAAGGAAGTACCACTCCGGGCGCGGGATGTAGGATGTGTCGCTTGGGTCGGCTTTGGCTTCGGCGGGAATGCCGACGAAAGTGGCGAGCAGGATCAGCAGGACGAAGATGCCCAGCGACATGATGAGGTCTTTGAAGATGGTATCGGGCCAGAAGCGTTCGCCTTTGTCAAGTTGGCGTTCATAGCGTTCGTTGATCTGTTTTTTTGTTTCTTCGTTCATCGCTAGTCTTCCTTGGTTGGGGAGTGCGACTCGCCGTGTTTGATGATCAGGTAAAGATGCAGACCCATCAATGCCGCCAGCACAGCGGGGATGATCCAGATGTGGGCGGCGAAGAAGCGCTGGAGGGTGAGGGCGCTGAGTTCAGGTCCGCCGCGCAGGACCTTGAGAGTGAACTCGCCGAGGAAGGGGACAGTCCCTGCAATTTGTGTGCCAACGGTGGTTGCCCAGTAGGCTTTTTGATTCCAGGGGAGCAAATACCCTGTGAAGCCCATGCCGAGGGTGGCGAGGAAAAGCCCGATGCCGATCAGCCAGGTTAGTTCACGCGGGAATTTGAAAGAGGCGGTGAAAAACACGCGCAGCATGTGGATGAAGACGAGGATCACCATGAGGGTTGCGCCCCAGTGGTGAATGCCGCGGATCAGCCAGCCGAAGGCCACGCCTTCCATGATGTATTGAATGGAGTCGTAGGCATGGTCGGGCGAGGGGGTGTAATAAACGGTCAGGAAGATGCCCGTCAGCCCCTGCAAAATAAAAAGGAACATGCTGGCTGAACCAAGCGTATTCCACCAGGTTGTTTTGGGTTCGGGGCGGTCGAGCAGGTTGGCGTAGAGGCTGTCGAAGCCGAGGCGTTCATCGAGCCATAGATAGATGTTTTTCCACATGGGCTACCCTTCCTTGAAGAAGATTTCGACGATGCCATCTTCGGTGATGCGGTGTTCTTCGTATACATCCAGAGCGCGGGGGGGAGGTCCATCAACCACTTCGCCGGCGATGTCGAATTTGGCGTCGTGGCAGGGGCAGAGAAAACCGTCCGCTTCTGCCGACCAGTTGACGGTGCAGGCCAGATGCGTGCAGCGGCTGTTGAGGACGAGCAGGTCGTCGGGAGAGTCCGATTTGCGGACGGCGTATCCGCCAAAGCTGCTGGCGGTGCGTTCCCAGCCGTTGACCTGTACGCGGGTGAATGAGAAGGGGTAGGGAACGCCGATCTGCATGTCATCGAATTTTCCGATGGGAATCCATGCGTCTTTTCCGCCCTCGCGCAGTGCAGGGTCTATCAAATAGTAGACAGCGGGAAGACCGATCACTGCGCCGATCAATCCTCCTACGATTCCCGTCGTCACTTTGATGAAATCGCGGCGGGAAAGTTCGTTCGAACCGGACATGTGCGTCTCCTTGGAAGATGTTATTGCGCTTGCCAGTGGGGTCTTGGATAAAAGAAATTTGTAAATTACAAGCGGCGTGAATTGGATTATAAAGGTCATTGAGCGCTTTTTTGAAGGATGGCGGATAACGAAATAACTAGGATGTTTGTCACTTTTGCGATTGTTCGCAATTTCACTTAATTTTGCGAATTCAGGGGTTAAAGAGTAAAATAGGCACTTGCATTACAAAATCCATCGGGTGAGATATTCGGGGAATCTTCCTAAAAATCTGTTACGGAGGCATAGATGGGCTTGAAACGAGATGTCAGCCTTTCGGCGGGGTTGCGTTACAAGGGACCGGCAGGATACCTGACGTACATCCTGCACCGCATTGGAGGGCTGGGCATGGCAATCTTCATTGCTGTGCATATGCTGGCGTCGTTCGTCGGCGGCAGGACGGGCGGATTTTTGAACGGCATTTACGAAAACTGGGCTTTCCAGATCTTCATTTTCTTTTGCGTGTTGTTCCATGCGATTAACGGATTGCGCATCACCATCCTTGACCTGTGGCCGAAACTACTCGATTACCAGACGGAAGCCATCTGGATAGAATGGGCAGTGTTCATTCCACTGTTTGGCATTTCCGTTTTCGTAATCATCAGCACGGCATTGGGAGGGTAGCATGACGACAAAATCCAGACAACTCTCCATCAAGCAGCGCGGATTGATGAACTTCGAATCCATCATGTGGATTTTCACGCGCCTCTCTGCCCTGGCGATATATGGTCTGATCCTCGTGGGCCTGATCGGCGCCTTGATCATGGGCGCCCGCGAACAGATGAACTTTGCGGATGTGATGCGTTGGGCGTTCATGCCAAATGTGTATCATGTGCAGAGCACGGATGTGCCAGACCTTGACCTATGGGCCAACCCATTCTGGCAACTGACTGCCAGCGCGCTGCTGCTGGTTTCCGCGGCGCATGGCGTGCATGGACTGGTCGTCATCGCGGATGATTACATTGCAAGCGTGAGTGGGCGGAATATTGCCCGCTTTTTGAGCGTCCTATTTTTGATCGCGATCAGCGGCATGGGATTGTGGCTCATCTGGACAGCATAAATTGACCATAGACAATGGACGATAGACCATATCATCGTCCATTGTCCATCGTCTATCGTCAGTATTTTTCAGGAGCAATAATTCATGGCAAACGTTCATCAATTTGATGTGGTGGTGGTGGGGGCAGGCGGTGCGGGTTTGATGGCTGGCTTGTATGCCTCACGCAGCGCGAAGACCGCCGTCATCAGCAAGTTATATCCCACCCGCTCGCACACGGGTGCGGCGCAGGGCGGCATCTCTGCGGCCCTGGGCAACTATGAAGAAGACCGCCCCGAATGGCACATGTATGACACCGTCAAAGGCTCCGATTATCTCGGCGACCAGGACGCGATCGAGTTCATGACGAATGAAGCAATTGACGCTGTTCTCGAACTGGAACACATGGGCTTGCCCTTTGACCGCACTCCCGAAGGCAGGATTTCCCAGCGACCATTTGGCGGGCATACCAACAATGAAACCGGCAAACCTGTCCGCCGCGCGGCACATGCCGCCGACCGCACGGGTCACATGATCCTGCAAACCTTGTACCAGCAATGTTTGAAGAACAAGGTTAATTTCTTCGATGAATACCAGGCGCTGGATTTCATCATGGTCAACGGCAAGGCGGCAGGCGTGGTGGCCGTGGAACTATCCACGGGTGAACTGCATACCATCCATGCCAAGTCGGTTGTCTTCGCCACAGGCGGGCATGGACGTATTTTCGATGTCACCTCGAATGCGTATGCATACACAGGCGATGGCGCGGCAATTTTGTTACGCAGTGGAATCCCGCTGGAGGATATGGAGTTCTTCCAATTCCACCCGACGGGCATTTACAAACTCGGCATTCTTATTACCGAAGGTGTGCGCGGCGAAGGCGGAATTTTGCTTAACGGCAGTGGCGAACGCTTCATGCCGAAGTATGCGCCTTCCGTGAAAGACCTCGCTTCGCGCGATGTGGTTTCACGCGCCATCTATACTGAAATTAAAGAAGGCCGCGGCATTAACGGCTCGAATTATGTCTATCTTGATATCCGTCCTGAGAGCGTGAATAAATTCGCAGCCATGGACGGACGCACGAATCCCGACGGCACGCCGTACACCATCACAGGTGAGACGGTCATGCAGAAGATTCCCGACATTGTGGATTTCTGCCGTGTTTATCTTGGGGTTGATCCTGTTACACAGGTCATGCCGATCCAGCCGACGGCGCATTACACAATGGGCGGCATTCCCACCAATAAATATGGTGAAGTGGTGATTGACGACAAAGGCACTACCTTCCCTGGTCTGTATGCGGCGGGTGAGTGTGCCTGTGTATCCGTGCATGGCGCGAACCGCCTGGGTACAAATTCGCTTCTTGATATTGTCGTCTTCGGTAAACATGCGGGACTCAAGGCGGCGGAATACGCGCAAACAGCCGACTTTGAGAAACTGCCCGGGGACGCCGAAGCAGGCGCGAGGTCCGCGTTTGAGGCGTTACGCAATGGGTCAGGCAGGGAAAACGCGTTCGACATCGCCAATGAAATGAAGAAGGTCATGTTTGCGGATGTCGGCATCTATCGTAATGAAAAGGACATGCAGTCCGCATTGGAGAAGGTGCGCGAATTGAAGGCACGCTTCAAGAACGTTGGCGTGACCGACACGGGCAAAATTTTCAACACGGAGTTGCTGAACGCGTGGGAGCTTGGCAACCTGCTCGACATCGCGGAAGTGGTTGCGATGAGCGCGGTGAATAGAAAAGAATCGCGCGGCGGTCATTCGCGCGAGGATTACCCCGACCGTGACGATGCGAACTGGCTGAAACACACCTTGATCACGCAGAAGGACGGCAAGCTTGAGATCAGTTACAAGCCTGTTGTCATTACCAAACACCAGCCGAAAGCCAGAGTTTATTGATCCAAGGAAACCCTAAAGGTCATAGAGACCTTTAGGGTTTGAGACTGGAGATTAGAGATTATGGAAGTCACTGTTAAAATTTTCCGTTACAACCCAGAGAAAGACCAGCGCGGCAACTACGTGACCTATAAAGTGGAAGCCGATGAGAACGACCGTGTGTTGGATGTGCTCGAGTTCATCAAAGGCAAGGAGGACGGCACGCTGTCCTTCCGCCGCTCGTGCGCGCATGGTGTCTGCGGTTCGGATGCGATGCGCATCAACGGACGCAACATGCTGGCGTGCAAGGTTCTGATCCGCGATATTGGCGCGAACATTACTGTGGAGCCTTTGCTCGGCTTGAAGATCGCCAAGGACCTGATCGTAGATATGGAGCCGTTCTTCGATAACTACAAGAAGGTGCTGCCCTATTTCATTAACGACAGCGCCCTGCCCGAAGGCGGACGCGAACGCCTGCAAAGCCCCGAAGACCGCGCGCGTTTTGACGAAAGCACAAAATGTATTTTGTGTGCCGCATGTACCACCTCCTGCCCGTCGTACTGGGCGAATGGCGAGTATTACGGTCCCGCCGCGATTGTGACCGCGCATCGCTTCATCTTCGACAGCCGCGACGAAGCCGCTGGCGAACGCCTGCAAATTCTTGCAGAGACCGACGGCGTGGCGCGCTGTCATACGGCGTATAACTGCACCGAAGCCTGTCCGCGTGAGATTAAGATCACCAAGGCCATCGGTGAAGTGAAACTGGCGATGATCACGGGGAAGTTGGATTAGAGCAGCAGTTAGCGATTAGCTTTTAGCGTTTAGAAAAACAGCCGTTTCCTTAATTGAAGACGGCTGTTTTTTTGCCCAGGTTTTTTAGTACCAGTGGGGTGATGATATTTTTCTGGAGTTTTAGGGTTGTTGTCTTTATAATTTTCACCACGCCCTTATGGACGCGGTTTTTTATTTTCGTATAAAAACGGCGTTTATAGGGGCTATAATGTTTAAATAAATTCGTTCAGCCGCCGCCTACAGAAAGGATGTTAAATTGGTCAAAGTAAACTATCAGTTCGAGAAACGTAAGAAGGAAATGGACAAGAAGCGCAAGAAAGAGCAGAAGTTAAGGCTCAAGCAGGAGAAGAAGAACAATCCCCAGGGTGGGACCCAGATCAAGCCGCAGGATGAGTCCCCTGTGGAAACCCCAGTGGAAGAAACTCCGACAGAGACAGTTCCTGCCGAGACTCCGCAGAAATAACCAGGCGGACGAGCGCAAAACGGAGAGTCCCATCCATGTTGGACGGGTCTCTCCGTTTGTAGGGACCTCTCAATATACTATTTTGCATTCGTGGCGGATGAAGGGACTCTTATGTTCACAGAATTCCCAATGTCCAGTATGTGTTTTGTTAGACGGTTTTTCTGGAAATATTGTAATTTACGCTTTCGCTTGAAATTTTTATAGAATCGCCATACCATTCAAGTGAAATTTTTTGAGGTAGTTTGATTTCTAAATCATCTACAAGTTTTATGGCGGGTTTAATATAATTTTCAATAAATATTGACATGACGTTACCCGCTTGTTGCTCCATGTGTTCCCATGCTTGTTCACCTTGCAAGAGGAAACCGCCACATTCAATATACTTTTCAGATAATTCTACAAGCCTATTTGATGGAGTTGGGTCTAAAACTAATAACACAGGCGTATACCCTGCGGCTTGACACTCTACTGGAAAAGATAACTCTTCCGTAAACCTGCCTTGCCCACTAGCGGCAATGGATACTCGTAATTTAAGTTCGTAGGCTGTGTTCGTATCTGCGATGAGGCAATCAACCTGCCTTCCATTATTTGTAGGATTTCCGTTTTCGTCAATTCGCTTGATTGGCGAATTTTTTGCTCCAACAGTTTCACCACCTAAACTGCTGGCTAAAATTGGCTCAAACAAATACCCTGTTTCTTGTGCAGACCGATTATCAATATCGTAAATCCATTTTCTCCAAGTCATCCAATTGGCTAATAATTCAATATCGCAAGTACCGTACTCCAAAAGAATCCTTGGTCCAATTTGTTCCATTGTTGGAAGCGGTTGATTTGATAATATTCTCTTGAATTTTATCCGCCTTCTATGCAAGGCAGACAAATTTTCGATGAACAATGCGAAGTCTTGGTCTTTGTTGATACAAGCAGTTAATATTGATAGAATTTTTTCTGGCGTAGCATTGATGTTTTTCAGACTTTCAAACCAGTCCAAATTGATTTCATAATAATTCAGTGCTGGGGAAATGATTTGTTCGATTTCCAATTCATCAAATGACCAATTGAGGTCGTGAATTGCCAAAACGATTAACGAATAAATTTCATTATCAGAAATGGCAACTTGCGCTTCACCTGCCCCATGAATTCTGCATTTTGTATATAGGTTTTTGATAAAAACGGAGTTGCTCATATTCTGCCTTTTAAAATAATGTAAGTTGAAGTTCTTTATTTTTCAATGTGTCCAGCAATTCTTTTGTTCTAAACAATGCGGGACTCATGCCTTCCGTCTTTGTTAGTGAATAGTTTATAAGACTGCCACTGCCAATCATTATATTTTCACCCGCAAACCCATAATCATTCTTAATGTGTTCTGCGAAAATTCTAGCGAGAAGAGGCGGAATAGCATTCCCTATTTGCTGGATTTTTTCAGAATCGCCGCCTTCAAAAACAAAAGAATCTGGGAAAGTCTGAATACGTGCTGATTCTCGAATTGTTAGCGGGCGGTCTTCGATAGGGTGAATAAACTCTCTTGTAGATGCGCCCGTAATGGTAAGGCTTGGTTCGTCGTATACCAATCTTTTGATGCCAGATGGCGCTCCACCCCTTTTAGCGCTTGGCGTGCCATCTTGTACCCTTCGGTTAGCGCGCCTTTGGAAAGATTCGTGTTGTAATTCCAAAGGCAAATCTTTCATGGTTTGCCCTTGCTTTAAGAGTCTAATACGCTCAAGTTGAATTTTGGTTAAATAAACCACAAAATGGTCAGTTACAAATTTTGCGCCATTTCTTAGTTGTTCATCCCATTCGCTTATGGGGGCAGTTGAATAATTACCCGCTTGCTTACTTTCTTTTGTAGGTTCTGGCAAACCTGAAATGGTGTGTTTCAGGGTAATGTCAGAATTTCTAAAAATTTTTCCTTTAACTTTTATGGTTGGTTCAGGTAAATCAAAATCAATTCCTAATCTATTCCCGATGACGAACACTCTTTTCCTTCGTTGGGGAACGCCGTATTCATGGGCATACACCTTTTCAACTCTGATTTTGTAACCCAAATCGATAAAGGCTTTTGTCGCTTCGTACAAATAATTCCCATTGTCTGCTGTTAATAAGCCTTCCACATTTTCCATCAAGAACCATTTTGGTTTAATTTTGTCTAATGCGTTTACATAACTTTTGAGTAAGGCGTTGCGTGGGTCATCCCAAAATCGTAAGCCTGCTGTTGAAAATCCTTGACAAGGGGGTCCGCCAATTAAAAAATCCAACTCCCCTATCTTTATATTTAGGTCGCTTAATAATTCATCAAAATCAATCTGGTTAATATCTGCTGCTAGAGTTTTTGTTTTTGGAAAGTTCTTTTTGTAGGTTTCAAGCGCGACTTTATCAATGTCGGTGGCAAAGATGACGTCATAATCGGCTTTTTCAAAGCCTAATGAACAACCACCTGCACCACAAAATAAACTTATCGCTTTTGGTTTCATAATTCTGCCAGTTCCTAAATAGGATTTATTGTTCCCAATAATAACGCAATTCTTAAGGAAGGTGGCGAAACGACTGTTTATACAGCAATTTGCTGTCCTAACCCCTTATACCCCGACATGATACGTCTGCCTACTTCTCCCCATTCCATTCAATATCAAAAGTGGATGCTTCCAACGCGGAGATTTTTTCTCGCCGCGCCAAAAGCAAATACGAAACAATACTTCTGAACTGAAGCAGAAACGGCAAAGGGTCTTTGAAATCGAGGATCACGTCACTGCTGGTAAAGAATGTTTTCAACCAGAGTGCAAATCGCCCCTCAAGAATGGACGCGGGCAGGGCGTACGTCAGCATGGCGGTGGAGAGCATGTACGAATGATGATCCACGGGGAAAATGCAATCCATCTCCGCATTGAAGAACGCCTCCACAAAACGCGGATGCGACGCCAGCAAATGCACGCCGCTCGTCGCGCGCGGATTGCATTCCAGTGCATACAACAATCCATCAGGCGCCTGGATAAAGTCAAACGCGATCTGCCCCGTGAATTGCATCGATTCCACGAACGCCTGCACCCACTTAAAAATGGCAGGATGCTCCACATGCTGAAACGAAATCGCCGCGCCCTGCCCCGCAGTGAAGGTCGTCGGGTAGGTGGTGTGCGCGGTGACATGTCCGTTGTGGCAGATCGAATACGTGCAATATTGCCGCCCCGCGATAAACTCCTGCGCCACCCACGGCGAACCAAATGTCAGCGTGGCGAGTGCCCGTTTCAACGTGGGCAGGACCAGGGTCCGCGCCGCGAAGCGCGAATACACGGGCTTGAGCGCCAGTTTCCGCCAATGCGCGAACGCATGCAGTAGGTCATCCTGGATGCGGACGTACAGCGTCTCAGGCGTACGCAGTTCATGCTCCACTGCATGAACCACAAACTTCCACTTGTTGTGAACCACATCCAGTTTTTTCAGCGGCTCGGTGAACACGCGGCACGGCAGTTCACTCAACCCTTTTGCGATATGGAAAACTTCCTCACAAGCGGGGATCAACACCTCGATCTGATTCTGCTCGATGATATTTTTCAACGCGGATAAAAACGCCTCACTCTCCTGACGTGGGGCTGGCACCACAAATTGAGCCTTCACCGCCGCGGACGGTTGACTCAAATGCCCGCGCAAACTCTCCGCCATAAAGACGGTGTGCCCAGCGCGATGGAATGCGCGAGCGAGTTCAAGCGTTGCGGGAGCGCGCCCGCCAGTGAGGAGAATGTTTGTCATGGTTTATGTTGGGGCACAGCGCCGCCGTGCCCCAACGGAATTAAAACGTCAACACCATCCCGCCAATCGACAGCCCCGCGCCTGTGCCAACCAACAGCGCCTTGTCGCCGCGTTGGATGCGCCTATCGCGCACGCCTTGATACAACGTGACAGGAATCGATGCCGCCACACAATTGCCAAGGGTTTCAATGGTTCGAATAATTTTATCCTCTTTCCAGCCAAAGCGTTCCAGCATCATCAAGCCGACCTTGCTGGCCTGATGCGGGACAATGACATCAATATCCAGCATACCCTTTGACAGTCCGGGATACAACTCATCCAAAAATTCATGGGCAATGCCGCGCACCATGCGCAGCACCGCGGGACCATCCATGTGGAAGAGGTCGTCTTCGGGGTTGTGCCCCGCAAAGCGCGGATGCAAACGCGAGCCGCCGCCCATGATGGTCGTCAGGTACGCGCCATCGCCAAACGACTTGAAATGGGCATGATGAATCATGGATTTGTCATCGGCATCCGCACGCGTCACCACCACCGCCGCCGCCGCATCCCCCACCAGTGAAGCGGACTCAGGCTCCTTCGGATTGATTCCGCACGAAGCCACGTCTGCGCTGCAAATCAGAATATTTTTGTAGCGTCCGCTCTGAATGAAATTCGAAGCCACGTCCATACCGGCGATAAAGCTCAAACAGGTTGTGTGAACCGTCATGGCTGGGATGCCCGAATTCCCCAGCCCAAGCTGACGTTGGATGAGCACGCCCGTATCAGGAATCGCCTGTTCGCCCGTGCCTGACGCGTTGATAATGAGGTCGAGTTGACTTGGCTTGAGTTTTGCCTCCTCCAACGCCTCCCGCGCCGCCTCCGCCGACATGAACGACGAGGTTTCATCCGTCACCCAGCGCCGCTCGCGCACGCCGTTGCGCCGCTCCACCCAGCCTGCGGGCACGCCGCACATCGCTTCGAGTTCCGAACTGGGCACGATGCGCTTTGGTAAATATCGTCCAAGTCCGCTAATTTTGAGGGGAATGTTTACTTGCATTAATGCTCCTGTTTAAAAAAAATGACGATGGACGATAGACCATTGACCGTAGCAGTTCGTCCATCGTCCGTGGTCTATCGTCTATGGTCCGCTGTCTAAAAATCCATCTTCTTAAAATATGGTATCGCCGCGTCCGACACTTTGCGGATCAACTTCCACGGCATCTGCCGCCTCTTTGGCAAATGCTGCGTGTACACCGCGTTATATTCCGTCACCGACTCGCCGCCGCGCACCTTCTTGAACTTGCCCACCCCGCCGCTGGCATGCACGAGCAATCCGCGCTTCACGCCATCCTGCAAAGTGACCAGCGTCAATAAACGATATAACCCCTCGTCCAACGGAAGTGACGTGTCATACCCGAACAGCGGCTGGGTCATCACGCCGTTGCGGACAAAGAATCCCATGATCGCATTCAATTGTTCACCCTGCTTAAGTCCGTAGATATGCAGGATGTTTTCATCGCGGGCAAGTTTCAAAAATTCAAACGTGAACTGCGGGTTGTAGTACGAATACTTTTGCAGATACAGCAACTCATACAACTTCACAGCGCGGCGCAATTCATCATCCGATAAGTCCCTGCCATTCACCACTTCGTAACCGTTCTTTTTCAACACGCGCAAGTCCTCTTTGCATTGGCGGGTCTTCAACGCCGCCACCGGGTCCATGTACCAGACTTGGCGGCTGAGAACGAGGTTGTAACCGAATTCTTCGAGAGTTTGATAAATATGCGGATTTTTCTTCTGATCTACAGACCGAAAGACAATCGCCCGATCTGGGAACCACTTAATCAGCGCCTCACTGATAACTGATAAGTGTTCACTCTTCACTGCTGGATACAAATTTGTGGACAGCAGGTAGTTGTTGACGAAGACCACCTTATCCAATTCTGCGTGGCGGAAATACCAAGAAACGGGTGTCATAATAAGTTTTACAGCAACTTCCGCCAGCGGATTGTTGAGGCGCTTTACTTCCTCGAACGCGCCATACGAAACATAATGACTGTACGGTGACACCGTGTACGTATTCTGCGGGTGGAAATCTGAGACCGTGATGGGGATGACCGTCTCGCCGACCTTGACTGCCATCAACTGCGTGTTATGCACGTTGCGAATATATTTCTGCGGGTTCTCGGTCATCAATGGGATGAGATAACGGCGCGCATAATCGCCATCGTCTGTGGATGGGAATTGCAAGGTGTGGATGTTCTCGCGGGTGAAAAGTAGGGGCTGCATAAAATAAGATCCCGAAGGGATGGAATGATTCTAGCCGAAGATCATGATCGAAAAGCAATCCCGAAGGCGGTGTGTTGAGCCTGTCGAAACAGATGACATGAAGTTTATGACACCCCTTCGGGGTTCATAAAATGGCAACTCTATAACCTTTTCACCCTTTCGGGGTTTCAAGAATTCGGGTTGCATCATCTGTTTAAACACATAGGACACGAAGTACTCAAAGGTTAAAATCCTTAGAGACTGTTTCTTAACTCGTAGGCAAAGACCCTAAAGGTTTCCCACGGTTACGAAAACGCCGTTTTGTGAGAACTTTTTTGCAAATTATGGTTCTGTTTTGCGGTGAAAACCTTTAGGGTCTGACTTAAGAAACGCTCTCTTAGCGCTCTTGGTGTCCTTCGTGTTTCATTGGTTTTTCAAGCGAGCGGATCGTTTCATCGCAATGGGAGGGAACGACAATCGTATCAGGATGGATTAGATAATAGGAATGTAAATTCCCAAGCGTTTCACGGTAGGCGGCGGGATCGGGGAATAGCAGGTCCGCTATTTTGTGCGGCGGACGATTCTCGATGATGGAGCGCTTAAGCCACGCCGCATCCGCGACGAAGAAGAAGACTTTGCCGTCGTCATCGCGCGCGAAGATGCCCATCTGCCCATGCGCGTGACCGGGAAGTTCCACGCCGATAAGCGATTGATCGCCGAGCAGGTCGTAGCCGGTTTTGAAGGGTGCGTATTCTTCAGAGAGCAAAATGGGTTTGTTGATGTCTACTTTCTGAGAGCGTGAGTCGAAATCTGAGGGGATGAGTCCGCGCAGGAAGGCGTGTTTCATATCTTCGGACGGGCGCAGAGAGCGGAGTCCGCTAAAGGCGTGGGGAAGGTGGATATAACGGGACCAGGCCAGGTCGGGGAGAGAGGCGATATGGTCCGCGTGGAAGTGGGAGATGAAAACGTGGGAGATGTCTTTGGGTCGCAGGTCAAAGGTCAAAAGCTGGTTGACAACGAGGTCTTCTTCGCGAAGATGCACAGGCGTCATCCAACGATAAAAGCGTTTTGGAATTTTTTTCGTCTCGTCGAAAAAGCGGTAGGAATAACCCGTGTCGAAAAGCATCGCGCCGAATTTGGGGTGGCGGAAGAGTGCGAACATGGCGGGGAAGTGGATCGTGCGCCAGCGTCCGCCATGGATGGCGATGTGTTCGGGGGCGGTGCAGTAACCTGCGTGAAGAATGTTGATTTTCATATGTAAGTTATTGTCATTGCGAGGGCGATGCTCTACCGCCCGAAGCAATCGCATGAGTTTGTCCGAGATTGCTTCGTCGGGCTATCGCCCTCCTCGCAATGACGGATTCTTTTCCTTCCACCATTTCAAGAATCTTTCCACGCCTTCCTCCACGGAGACGCGCGGTTGATAGCCGAGTTCATTTTGCGCGGCGGAAATATCGAGCGTGGTGGTGTTCGCCATCATGCTGACCGACATGCGCGTCAGCGGCGGTTCGGGGCTGTGGGGGATAAGGGAATAGAGAAATTCAAATGAGCCGCCAACCAGGTGCGCAGCTTTGCGCGAAATCTTCCGTCTCGGGTGCGGAAAGCCGAGTTCGTCGCAAATGCGGTTGACCAAACTCCAGATCTTTACCGGCTCTCCGTTCGAGACGTTGTACTTCTTGCCGGTTGTATTCACGGGTGAGTCGGCGCATAACAAAAGCGCATCGACGACATTCTGGATGTAGGTCAGGTCAACCATGTTCTCCCCTTCGCCGAGGATGGGCAGCCTGCCGGTTTTTATGCGCGCAAGTAATCGCGGAAAGATGACCGTGTCGCCTTCGCCAAACAAGGCGCGCGGACGGATGGAGATCACGGCCAGTCCATTCGCAAAGCCTTTGTCAATTTCTTCTTCGGCGAGTAATTTTGTGCGGGCATAATGACTGATGGGCTCGGGCAGCGGGTCATTTTCTTTCACGCCCGTGCGTGAGGAGTAATCGAAATATATGCTTGGGGTGGAAACATACACCAGGCGCTTGACGTTATTTTCAAGACAAGCCTGCGCGACATTGCGCGTGCCAATGACGTTGGCTTGATAGAACTTCTCGAAATCCCCCCACGGTGAAGGGAATGCCGCGCAGTGAAAGACCAACTCCCGCCCGGAGAAAGAGGCGGTCACTTCATCCTTTTTGGAAATATCGGCGCGGACGGCGCGGATGCCGTCATCTTCCAACTCGTTTAGTTTCGCGGGGTTGCGCCCAAGCGCGGTGACATCCCAGCCCATGCTGTGCAATCGGCGGGTTAATGCGCCGCCTAAAAATCCGGTTGCGCCGGTGACGAGGGTTTTCATCCGCTGATTGTATACCCAGCGCGGTCAAAAATTGCGCTTTTTCAAAGGCGGGAAAGCGCAATTTGCACCCTACGGGCATGATACCCTGCGGGCATGATACCCTGCGGGCATGATATGACGTGGGCATTATATCCGTAAATTCGTGACGCTGATTTTCTGAAATAGTAAGTATGCACGCAAAGGTTGTCAGCGGCAGTCGCTCAAGCCGCCGTACCCATATCTGGGCATACATACCCATATCTGGGCATACATCCTCGGCGGCGTTTTGCGAGGGAAACCCTGCGCCGGGGAAAGTGCCCAGAATGGGTACGGCGC
>JAUXWL010000696.1 GCA_030680155.1 Anaerolineales bacterium | reverse complement strand
GCCTTCGTGGCGCAGCGCGTGGCGGGACAGGTGGGCAGTGTCTACCTCTTCAACGGCTTGCGTTATTTGCTGGCGGGCTTGGTCGTGTTGCCGTTTGCGTGGCGCATCCTGAGCAGTACCAAAACGAAGATGACCGCAGACCAATACAAGTGGATGGGCATTGCGGGCATCTTTTTGTTTTTGGGCAGCGCCTTTCAGCAGGCGGGCATGGTCTACACCACGGCGGGGAACGCGGGCTTCATCACCAGCCTGTACGTGGTGCTGATTCCGATGATCCTTTTCCTGTTTTGGAAGGAGAAGCCGCATTGGCTGTTCGTGGTTGCCATTTTTCTGGCGATGGTCGGGGCATTTTTGCTGTCCACGGGCGGCGAGTTCAAGATTCACTTTGGCGACCTGCTCGAACTGATCGGCGCGCTATTCTGGGCGTTCCATGTGGTCATTCTCGGCAAGTATGCCCGCAACTTTGAATCCATGTCCTTCTCGGTGGGGCAGTTGGTATTTTGCGGCTTGCTCAACATGGGCGTCGGCGTGGTCGTCGAATCCGCGCCTGTATTCGATGCGCGCTTCCTGTTCGCGATTGCCTACACCGCCTTTTTCTCGCTCGGGCTGTGTTACACGCTGCAAGTCTGGGCGCAGCGGCATACGCCTCCCGCCGATGCGGCTTTGATTCTGAGTCTCGAATCCGTGTTTGCGGTGCTGGCGGGCTGGCTGTTGCTGAATGAGACGTTGGTCGCGATTCAGATATTCGGTTGTGTGTTGATCTTTGCGGCGGTTGTCCTCTCTCAATTTAAGGAGTGGACGTCAGGTACAATTGACCGTGACCGTTTGGTTGAGGGGCGTTGACCTTCAACCTGTGACTTGCAACCTTTGACCCACGACCCCCATTCCCATGCCAATCTCTGAATTCATTCTCGAAGAACTTGACCTCTCCATTCATCCGCTCACGTCAAAACTCTGGCGTGATTTTGAGATTCTGTTCGGCGAGCGCGGCGCATGTGGCGGATGCTGGTGCATGTTCTGGAAACTGCGCGGAAACGCCTTCACCGACAACAAAGGCGACGGGAACAGGCAAATGCAAAAGTCTGTGGTGGATGCGAAAATCGTCCCTGGCTTGCTGGCATATTCCGAAGGCTATCCCGTTGGCTGGGTGGCTGTCGAACCGCGTGTCCAATATCCCAAACTGGCGCATTCGCGGGTACTCAAGCCAGTGGACGATCAGGAAGTCTGGTCGATCACGTGTTTGTTCGTGGAAAAGAAGCATCGCCGTAAGGGCATTGCTGTGGCGTTGATCCAGGCAGCGGTCGAGCACGCAGGCAGCAGCGGAGGAAGAATCGTCGAAGGCTATCCCATCGAAACACAAAAGGAGGAAGCGCCCCCTTTCATCTTCACGGGCACTGCGTCCGCATTTCGTCAGGCAGGCTTCACTGAAGTTGCGCGCAATTCTCCCACCCGCCCGATCTTCCGCTTCCATGTCCCCCTCTCCCTTTATGGGAGAGGGGGTAGGGGCGAGGGAGAAGGCTAGGGTGAGGATATGAATTTTCAACCTCCCTCCAAATCATTGACCCCGCGCGATTATCAATTCATCGTGTTGGCCGTGGTGATCCTGCTGATCGTCTCGACTGGTCTCGTGTATGCCAATCTTTCGCTTCCAAAAGGCGGCGGTGATTTTCTTGTCCATTGGGTGGGCGCGCGCGTTTATCTTTTTGAACAGATCGATCCCTACAGCGCGGATGTCCCTGAACGGGTGCAGGAATTGGTCTATGAGAACGGCGCGCAGGCGGGGGATGAGATTTACATTTTGGATACGCCCTTTCATTTGCTGCTGCTCTATTTTCCCTTCTCGCTTCTTTCTGACCCCCAGCTTGCCCGGGCAATTTATACCTTGATCCTCGAACTGGCATTTTTTGCGCTTGCCATCCTCAGCCTGCGCCTCACAAATTGGGAAGCGCCGCGTTATTTTTGGGCGCTGTTTTTTGTTTTTTGCGTGTTCAATTTTTACACCTTTCAAGCCATTCTCGAAGCCAGCCCCGTTCTGTTGCTTGGCTTGCTCTACGCAGGAATTTTGCTGGCCTTGCGCGCCGAACAGGAGGAAGTTGTTGGCGCGTTGATGGCGGTTTCCCTTTATTACTGGGAAGTTGGCTTGCCGTTCCTGTTGTTGATAGCATGGCGTAGTTATAAAGAGGGACGCGTGCGAGTATTGGGGGGCTTTTTCATGGTGTCCTTCCTGTTGCTGGTGATTTCTTTTCTTTTATACGCCAACTGGCTCATCCCCTACCTGCGTGCCGGGATGAATAATCTCCGCGCGGATTTTGGATTTTCCATCCGCGCTATCATTGCCGACCTTTTTCCCTCCTATGGCGATAGGCCTGGCTGGATATTTGTCGGTCTTTTGGCAATTGCCCTGCTCTATGAAATGAGCGCCGCACACAATGCCGACTTCCGCAGGTTTTACTGGGTGGCTTGTCTTTCGTTGGCTGCCGCGCCTTTGCTCGGCTTTCGTACAGAAATGGAGCATCTTGCAGTACTGGTCATTCCGCTGGCCTTGGTCTTCGCCATCGTCCATGACCGCTGGCATCGCATCGGCAACGGCTTGGTGATTTTTCTGCTGCTCGTCATCTTTTCTGTCCCGTGGCTTGGATATTTCTTCCCGTTCATATCGCAACGAATGGTATTCCTCTTTCTCCCGCTGTTCACCGTCATTGCCTTATACTGGCTGCGCTGGTGGGCGATCCGTCCTCCCAGATTATGGGCTGACGCGATAACTCGCAACTCATAACTCGTAACTTCTCACTCATTACTTCTCACTTCTCACTCGTAACTTCTCACTCACTCACCCATGTCCCGCAAAACCTACCTTCTCCTCTTCCTCGCTGGCTTGATCCTCCCCACCTTCTTCGCGTTCTTCCAACCGACGCCTGGTTATCTTGATTCAGCGTACTACTACGCAGGCGGGATTCAAATCGCGGAGGGTAGGGGTTTCACCGAACCCTACCTGTGGAATTATCTTGATGGTACGAACTCTCTGCCGCATCCCTCTCACACGTATTGGATGCCGCTGGCTTCCATCCTCTCCGCTTTCGGCATGGCTCTGCTGGGGCAGACCACCTTCACTGCCGCGCGGATTCCGTTCATTGCCATCACAGGGCTTGTCGTCCCCGTCACTGCGGCATTGGCGTATGCCTTCACGAAAAAACGTGACATCGCGATTCTCTCGGCAGTGCTTGCTATTTTTTCCATTTACAGCGCCCCCTTCGTCGGTGTGACGGATAACTTCAGTCCCTTCATGCTCCTTGGCGGATTATATTTCCTGGCTGCCACGAAACTGATCGAAGACTCAACGCGCACGAAATACTGGTTCGCGCTCGGCGTGCTGGCGGGCTTGCTCGCCCTCTCCCGCAGTGACGGTCTGCTCTGGCTTGGCATTACGTTTGTATTTACTCTCTTCCGTGCTCCAAAAGAATCGTTTGTACGCATCGCGCATTACGCATCGCGCAATGCGATCATCGCCCTGCTCGGCTTTCTACTCATCATGTCCCCCTGGTATGCGCGGAACTTGTCCACGTTTGGCACGCTCATGGCTCCCGGCGGCAGTCGCGCCCTCTGGCTCAAGAGTTATGCCGAGACCTTTATGTATCCGCCCGATCAACTCACCATGCAGTCCTTCCTTGCTCATGGCTGGGATAACATCCTTGCAGACAGGCTCTGGGCGCTTGGCACCAACCTCCAAAGCGGATTTGCCGCACATGGCGGAATCATATTATTTCCATTCATTGTGGCGGGCGTCCTGTATTATCGAAAGGACGAACGCGTCAAGCTCGCGGTCATTGCCTGGCTGATTTTGTTTTTCGTCATGTCGCTGCTCTTCCCATTCGCAGGCGCGCGCGGAGCATTCTTCCATGCCGGCGCGGCGCTCCAGCCGATGTGGTGGCTGCTTGCTCCGCTCGGGTTGGATGCGATCCTGCTGTCCCTGAGAAAAAAGAACTGGGGCAACGACCAGACCCAAATTTTGTTTCGAAGCGTGCTGGTAGTGATCGCGGTCATGCTCACGTTTTATGTCGCCTACCTTCGCATGTTCGCGTTGGGCTGGGGCGAAGGCGAAGCGGAATATCCCGCAGTGGAGCAATTCCTGCTTGAGAAGGGCATCGAGCCTGATGACGTTGTTATTGTCCGCAATGCGCCGGGGTATTACATCGCCACAGGTCGTTCTGCCATCACGATCCCGTACAATGGTGTGGAGGCAATCCTTGCGGTGGCGGCGCAATTCGATGCAGAGTATTTGGCGCTGGAGCCGGAAGCGGCGCTTCCTGAAATAAAGTTCCTCATGGAAACTCCGAACCAGAGTGAGAATTTTATATTCCTGGGTGAAATCAATGACACACACATCTTTCGCATCAACCAGTGACATTTCAAAACGCGATTTATCCATCATCGCGCTGGCGGTGATCCTGATCGCGTCCATTTATTTACTTGCAAGCCAGTTCACCTACGCCATCGGCTTCCCGCTCGACGACTCATGGATTCACCAGACCTACGCCCGTAACCTCGCGCAAAATGGCGAGTGGGCGTTTCGTCCCGGCGTCCCATCGGCAGGCTCCACTGCCCCGCTTTGGTCTGCTTTGCTTGCGGCCGGTTTTTTGCTCAATCTGTCGCCCTACATCTGGGCATATCTCCTCGGTATCGTTACCCTTTTTGCTCTTGCCGTATTGTGCGAGTGGGCCGTCCGCAAACTCGTTGTATCCTACCGCCCCCGCCTCCCCTGGGTTGGAGTATTTATCGCCTTTGAATGGCACCTTGCCTGGGCGGCGATGTCTGGGATGGAGACCCTGCTCCACGGCTTGATCGTCACCACCGTGCTGATTCTCATCATGACGAATTCGCCTCGCTACCTGACCCTGGGGCTGCTGACCGGTTTGTCGATCTGGGTGCGCCCCGACGGCTTGACTCTGCTTGGGCCTGCCTTGATGACAATTCTTTTTGTCGAGCAGGACATCCGCTCGCGCCTCACAGCAATATTCCGTTACCTCATCGGATTTGGTGTGTTATTCGGTTTGTATCTATTGTTCAATCTCCTAATCGGCGGGACGCCCATGCCAAATACATTTTATGCAAAACAAGCGGAATATGCAGCGTGGCAGAATCTTCCAGTTATCACCCGCCTCGGGCAAATGTTCTTGCAGTTGCTTGTGGGACCAAGCCTCGTATTGGTTCCCGGTGTGCTTGGCTGGCTGGTCAAGTCGGTCCATGCGCGCATGTGGGGCAGCCTTGCCGCACTCATCTGGTGCTTTGGTTATCTCTGGCTGTATGTATCCCGCCTGCCTGTCTATCAACATGGACGGTACATCATGCCTGCCTTGCCCATTTTCTTTCTCTTTGGGCTGCTTGCATTTGCAGAGTTTGATAAAAACAAGTTATTTGCCCGCTATCATTGGATCGGTCAACTGGTGTGGCGCGCAAGTATTGCCATGCTCACTTTTGCCTTCATCATTCTCGGCGCTCGTTCCTACGCACAGGATGTCGCCATTATCGAAAGCGAAATGGTTGTTACCGCACAATGGGTGGCGGAAAACCTGCCCGAAGGGACGATTATCGCCGCACATGATATTGGCGCATTAGGGTATTTCGACAACCATGAACTCATTGATCTGGCAGGATTAATTTCCCCTGAAGTGATACCTTTTATCCGTGACGAATCGCAACTGAGTGTGTTCCTGGATGAAAACGGCGTACATTACCTGATCGCCTTCCCGGAGTTTTACCCTGTTCTCGTTGAAGGCGTGGAGTTTGTTTTTATTTCAAATGGCGGTTTTGCGCCTGAATTTGGGCAGGAGAACATGACGGTCTATCTGTGGAATAGCCCATAATGGGTTAAAATGGAACTGTTTAGACAAGACTATACTTCAAAAAAGAGAGATTGGTTTGGGATGAACCAGATTACCTTGCTCATAGTAGACGATCATCCACTATTCCGCCAGGGAGTTATAGATGCCCTTTCGTTGGAACCCGATATGCGCATTATCGACCAGTCTGCGGACGGTACGGAAGCGCTGGAGTTGATCCGTACAAAAAAGCCGACCATCGCCGTTCTGGATGTAAATCTGCCTGGTATGAACGGTCAGCAGATTACCCATCAAGTCTATCAGGACAGGATGGGAACCCGTGTCATTTTGATGACAGGGTACGACGATCTGGAGCAAGCCATCCATGCCGCCATTGCAGGGGCGCATGGGTATTGCTCAAAAGATATCGAACCGCAATCCCTTTCCCGCATTATCCGTGAAGTGGCAGAAGGAAAGTATGTATTTGCCAATAACGTATTTACCCGCCGCGAACTTGAACTCTGGGTCGAGGAGAAAATGGAAGGTGCGCGCCGCTCTTATAGTGAACCCGGCACCCCGTTTCATCCCCTCTCAGACCGTGAAATGGAAGTTCTGGCTTGTGTAGTGCGCGGTATGAGCAACAAGGAAATTGCAGCCCTTCTTGGTATTAGCCACCAGACCGTAAAGAATCATGTTACAGCCATCCTGCGTAAGTTTGGCGTGGAAGACCGTACTCAGGCTGTTGTGTATGCCCTCAAGCGTGGTTGGGTAACCCTTAAAGATACGGATATAAGGTCCTAGGAGTTATTTTATGTTAAATAATGAGTCTGTGGATTATCAAACTGAATTGGATGAAACACAGCGCGCCTTGCGGGAAATTAACCTGATGATTGGGCAAAGCCAGGGAGAACTGGCGAAATTGACACAACGCAATACAGCCATCTCCTCCCATCTTCAGCAGGTACAAAAGCAAGGGGCAGGGGTCGAAGAGTTGAAAATGGCATACGACTCCGCGCTGGATGCGCAGCAACGACTCTTTGTCATGCGCGGTCAACTTGAAAAACTCCAGAACGACAAAACCCACCTTGAAAAATACACGACGATCCTCGAGAAGTCAATGTCCACTGCGGGGGATAGTCCGTCATCAACCATGCCTGCATCCAGTTCAAAAAACCAGATGGCCGGCATCGAAATGATCGTGAATGCCCAGGAAGCTGAACGCCAGCGCCTCTCGCGCCAGATGCATGACGGCCCCGCCCAGGCATTGTCGAATTTTATTTTGCAGACCGAGATTGCCATGCGCTTGTTGGATGTCGATTCTGCGCAGGCCAAAAATGAACTTGGGGATTTGAAGACCTCTGCCATGAGTACCTTCCAGAAGGTGCGGAATTTTATTTTTGAATTACGCCCCATGATGCTGGACGACCTTGGCTTGATCCCTACGCTTCGCAAATATGCCGACGCGTTTAAGGAACAAACCGGCTTGGATGTCAGTGTAACCGTATCTGGCGTTGAGCGCCGCCTCGAATCCTACCTGGAAGTAATGGTTTTTCGGGCTGTGCAGGAGTTGCTTGGGAATGCGGCGCGTCACAGTCAGGCGACCATGGTTAAAGTTCAAGTGGACCTTGGGAATGAGGTTCTTCGCATCACGGTAGATGATAATGGAAAAGGCTTTGATCCTGAGACGTTGAAGGAATCGACCAATCTGGGGTTGAAGCTTATTCGTGAGCGTGCCGAAATATTGGGCGGCTCTTTTGATATCGACAGCGCTCTGGGCGCCGGAGCCAGGATTTCCTTTTCTGTTCAGGCAAGGATTTAAATTTCTCCCGAGGTCTTACAATAGTGTTAGGTATTGTAAGACAAATTTCCCTGGCGCCTGATATCTGGTTTTACTATTTTTCTTGTATAATGACTGTGTTATAAAATAATCATATCTCTACCGTACACTTAAAGAATCGAGACGCTGGTGAGCGCAGAAAACGCGGATTGGTTCTTTTTATCAGCGGAAATCAGCGTTTTTAGCGTCCAAAAAGGATTTTGTACGGTAGAGATATAATCACTAAAAAGAACTCGACAAGAGGAGAATACTATGCGTCGCGGTCGAACCCTAATTTTGGTACTTTTGATCATCGTCATTGGTTTGGTGGTGGCTTTTGTGGCTTTTCGCCAATTCGTGCTGGCTCCACAGACTACAGCCGAACAACCAGTGTATGTCGATATCTATTATGCCGCTCAGAACATCCCGCAAGGCGGCAGAATTACCGAAGACTTGCTGGCAACCATGCGTATTCCCGAGGAAAACGTAGTTACCACCATGTATACGCGGGATGAGTTGCCTGTATTGTTAACCAATAAGGTGGCAAAATACCCCATTGACCAGGGAACCCCCCTGACCGAATCAGTGGTGGTAGATTCCTCTTCTGCTGTACCGATTTCTGGTCCACAGTGGGCGGCGTTGATCCCCCCCGGCATGACTGCCATGACTATTCCAGTTGATCGTCTCTCGGTGTCGGGCTATGCGATCAATGATGGGGCCCATGTCAATA
>JAUXWL010000260.1 GCA_030680155.1 Anaerolineales bacterium | reverse complement strand
GGTCTCGCGTTGAACTGCTCCATCAACAAGCACAATACGTTTGCGCGTAAAAATTATTATTACCCCGACCTGCCCAAGGGTTATCAAATTTCGCAGTACGAATTGCCGATTGCAGAAAAAGGCTGGCTGGACGTCAATGCGCCCTCACCCCTAGCCCCTCTCCCAAAGGGAGAGGGGGACTCTGACTCCCTTCTCCCCGCGGGAGAAGGGCTGGGGATGAGGGTGCGCGTCCGCCGCGTTCACATCGAAGAGGATACTGCCAAACTATCCCATGAAAAAAATTACGCGCTGGTCGATTTCAATCGCGCAGGCGTCCCCTTGCTTGAGATCGTTTCGGAGCCAGACATGCGCACCGTCGAAGCTGCGCTCGATTACGCCACGAAAGTCCGCGCCATTTTGCGTTACCTAGGCGTGAACTCTGGTGACATGGAAAAAGGCGTGCTGCGTTTCGAGGCGAATATTTCGGTGCGCCCCGTCGGCAGTGACGAATTCAGAACAAGAACCGAGATCAAAAATCTCAACAGCTTCCGCGCATTGGTGCGTGCTTCGCAATATGAAATTGATCGTCAGATAAAAATTTATGAAGAAGGCGGCACGGTCGTGCAGGAAACTCTCGGCTGGGACGATGTTCGGGGCGTGACGACCAGCCAACGGTCGAAGGAAGAGGCGCACGATTATCGCTACTTCCCCGAACCCGACCTTCCCCCGCTTCAACTTTCTGATTCATGGATCGAGTTGATTCGGAGTCAACTGCCCGAACTGCCTGAAGCAAAAACATCGCGCTTCATTTCTGACTTTGGCTTGACTCCCTCCGAGGCGCGTTTTCTCACCTCCGACCTGGCTCTCGCAGATTACTTCGAGAGCGTCTTCGTAAAATCAAAGAGTTCTGCAAAGACCGTGCATTCATGGCTCGCAGGTGAATTCATGCGCTACTTGAATGACACAGGCGTGGATATCGAAGATGTAACTTTGCCGCCCGAATCTTTTGCCCAACTCATCGACATGGTGACGGACAAAACCATCGGCGCGAGCGCAGGCAAAACCGTGCTGACCGAACTCTTCAAAAACGGCGGCGACCCCGCGCAGATCGTGAAAGAAAAGAATCTTTTGCAGTTGACC
>JAUXWL010000689.1 GCA_030680155.1 Anaerolineales bacterium | reverse complement strand
TTGATCGATCCGCTTCAGCAGTTGAAAAAACTTGGGGTCTTGCAGCAGGGCATGGCACACTTTGGGGGTCTCTTGGCGTCGAAACCAGAGACTCCCCCAAAGGGTTCGTTTGTTCAAGTTCCCCGAGGGGGATCACCCCTCGCCCATCACGCTGCTTGATCAGCTACCGGGCAAATGCCATCAAGATTGTTGACCGTGCTGAAGGACAGCCCCATTGCCATTGCTAGCCAGCCAAAAGGTACCAGAAGCAGTAGCAATTTTCGCCATCCCGTTGCCGCACAGGACTTGTCGAACACCCAGCGAGTCCACCATGCCGGTTGCGGCGTCAGTTCGGGAATGTAAGTTATCGCCCACCGCCCTTCGGGTACGTTGGAAGTATATGTGGCCGCGGTATTCTCAGTTGCAGTAATTCTTCGCACATCAAGATAGTAAAGTGCCTGGTTTCCGGCTCCGCCTGGGCTGTCGGTTTTCCCAACCCAAGGATAAACATCCAGCCCGCGACTCAAGGCGAACACCTTGAGGCCAGCTTCGCGCGCGGGTAGCGCCTTCTTGTTCAGGTCTTCCCAAACTCGACTCATCCATTTGCTGGGGTCAGATGTCGGCGCCCGTTGGACAGCCGTTTGGATTGACACATTGGTAAACCGCGCCACCTTTCCATCCAAGAGACGCCTCTCGGTCTCTTCAGCGAGAAACATCAGCACATCGCAGGTCTTCGTTGCCCATCCATGAGGAACGAGGTAGTCCTTGAGGCATTGGGCTACGGCCAATAGATCGGCATCTTCGCCACTTTGGCTCGCACCCGGTATCTTGCTGATTTCATGCATATCGACAACCCTCCCTGAGGGTTAAGAGACGGTTTGTGAGTTTTTCCCGGGCATCCAACGAGCTAACTTAACTTCGTGTTCATCAACCGAGGTCCTGATTATGCAAGATGATTCCGTTATCTACGTGCACAACGTACCGATACATATTCGCCGGCTGCCATCCGGAGATTTGTCGGTCTGGCATCCCTTCAATGATCGAATTCGGCAAATTGTCGAGCCGATCTGTCGCCATCGAGGTTACTGGAAACAGGCCTACAACAATTGGATAGTCTTCCGACCATTCGCCGAGGACGTGTGTAATGCCTTGCGGGAAGCCAATGACACATAGGGGTAATGACGGCGATCGAACTTGCCGTCGCTTTGGTACCGCCGATGGCGACCATAGCATTACGAGGTGGGCTGGGTACGTGTTGATCGATCTAGCGTAGTCAGGATCCTAGCGGTCCGCCACGCGTTAAGCTGAGCTTGTCGGCAGTTTTCAGCCCGCGCTGTCAACTCCGCAATTAGTTGCGAATATCGATCAAGTAAACAGCATTACTCGGTAGTCGCCAAATGCGGCGACAAAAATGGGTTCAAAACCTGATGAAATCGAAATGTTGTGTCGACCATTCAATTACTGCTTGGAGAGCCGTTTAGCCACAGCGTGATGCAGGTACGGTCGGTTCTCGACCCTGGCCAACAGTTCGGATCGAGCGGCGACAGCTAGGCGAAACGCTTCCCGTTCGCCATATTTGCGTACCGAGAAAGACTTGGCCGCGCGCTTGCCGTCGCTGGTCTTGATGTAGGCCTGCCAAAAGCCCAGTGGCTGGGCAGGCGTCTTTTGAAAATAGACCCCCGGTACCCCGCTCAAATTATTTGAGCGCTTTTGCTGGTGAAACTCGATGAGGGTGAGAGCCTTGATTGCCGCCAGTTGTTCGTCTCGCCAAGCAATGGCGGCCGCCTTTGCCTCCTTCGAGCCTCCGCAGGTCAAGTCGTAAAAGGTCTTGGAATAGAGTTTTGGCTCGTCAGCAGAATTCGTGGGTACTTTGGCATATTTTTGACGGGCGCGGAAAGAATCGCGGTGGGACTGCCGCAGCCTGGGGCGCTGCCCCAGACCCCGCACTCGCCGTGAGGCAGCCGCCGGCGATGATAAAACCCA
>JAUXWL010000687.1 GCA_030680155.1 Anaerolineales bacterium | reverse complement strand
GCTATCAATTTCTTACATCCACGCGCGGCGCTGGCGTCGTGCATACGATCTTTAATGGCTATGATGAAATGGCGGGTCCAATGGCATCGCGTTCGAGGGGCTCCATTGTCGCCTGGGAAGCGGGCACGACCACTGCGTATGCGCTCAAGAGTGCAGAAGAACGCGGGCAGTTGTTCGTGGGTCCTGGTGTGGACGTTTACGAAGGCATGGTCATCGGTGAAAATGCGCGCGGTAGTGACCTGCCGATCAATGTTTGCAAAAAGAAACACCTGACTAATATGCGTGCATCTGGCGGTGACATGGAAATCCGCCTCACTCCGCCCCGACAGATGTCCATTGACGAGGCGATTGAATACCTCTCTGACGACGAACTGCTCGAGATCACGCCTGAAAATTATCGCATTCGCAAGCGTATCCTTGCCACAGATGAACGCGGCAAGCAAACCAAGAAAGTCAAAGAACAGACCGGCGAAGCATAGCGAACATAACAAAAAACCTCACAGTGACGTGAGGTTTTTTGTTGTTGCATCAAGTATAGCCTTACGGGCAACTTATGGTTGCGGTTGAGCTTGTTGCCTGTCCGATGGCGTTAAATGATTGGATCTGATAACTCACCGATTGCCCCGATAGCAGGTTGATTGTTTCGAAGTAGGTGGTTGAATTTGCAGGGAGTTCGGCGGCTATCTCGCCATTTCTCAAAACACGGTATCCTGTTTCGTTCTCGGATTTGTCAACCCAATTCAGGGTGATATCTGCTTTGCCAGCGTAGCAAATATAACTCCAGCCGTTGCCCTTTGCAAAGGCGGGCGCGTCGGGGTCTCCGCCAATGGGCGTGGGCGGTGCAGTGACGGTGGGCACGGCGGCAAAACTTCCTGATGGAGTGGCGAATTCACCAGATACCCAACACTCGCCTGCGTCAGTGGATACAATCCAATAGTTGGGCGGGAAGAAACCGATGATTTCCACTGAAGTTGACGGCAGGATTTGCGTTACGCGTTGGTAATTGACGCCGGGACCTGTGCGGCAGTTGGTTACATCTCCTACGCTGACCAGCGGCTGTGAGTATGTTGGGGTTGCCTCTGTATTTGCCTGTGTGTTTGCCGTAGGACTTGCCAAAGGAGTGGCATTCAATGCTGCTTCGACAGTCAACGCGGCGGCGGTGGCGACGTGCGGGTCTGGTGCGCCTGCATTTGGCATATTGCAGGACGTGATCAACATTGCTGTAATAACCGCATGCATGACGATTCTCTTCATGGTTGTGTTTTTCTCCAGCGCTTATGTAGTTTACTCGCCGTCGCCTTCGAACCAGGTTTCCATGTAGGGCTTTTCCATTTCGGCGGCTTGTTTGGTCAGGTGCAGGGGATGGAAGGTATCCACCATCACGGCCAGTTCCTGCGTTTCGCTCTTGCCGATGCTGGCTTCGGTCATGCCGGGCTGCGGTCCGTGCGGCAAGCCGAAGGGATGCAGGCTGATATCGGAGCGGTCAATGCCTTTGCGGCTCATGAAGTTGCCTTCGGCATAGTAGATGACTTCATCCGACTGGATGTTGGAGTGATTGTACGGGGCAGGGATGCCTTCGGGGTGATAGTCGAACAGGCGCGGGACGAAGGAGCAGACGACGAAGTTCCAGCCGTCAAAGGTCTGGTGGACGGGCGGCGGCTGGTGGATGCGCCCGGTGATGGGTTCGAAATCTTCGATATTGAAGATCCACGGGTAGAGATAGCCGTCCCAGCCGATGACATCGTGCGGGTGATAGTCGAGGATGTGTTGGGACAGGCGATCACGCACTTTCACGCGGACTTCGAACTCGCCGCGTTTGGTGTGGGTTTCCAATTCTTCAGGGATGCGGATGTCGCGTTCGCAGAACGGGGCATGTTCCAGTAATTGACCGTAATTGTTGCGGTATCGTTTGGGCGGCTCGATCTGACTCGGGTTTTCGATGGTGAAGAATTTTGTTTCTTCATTCAATTCCATTTGCCATGTTGTGCCGAAAGGAATCACGATGTAATCTCCCTTGCGGAAGGGCAGGCTGCCGAACTGACTTTTGAGCGTGCCGCTGCCCTCATGCACCCACCAGGTTTCGTAGGCTTGTGAGTTGCGGTAGTAGTAGTCCATTTTGCCTTTGGGGGCGCGGGAGACTCCGAGGATGACGTCGTTGTTTCCGAGCAGGGGGATTCTCCCTGAAACAGGATCAGCCCCGAGCGGAGTCGGAGCCGTGGCCAGGGCGCGGTGGCGGATGGGTCCAAAATCCACGTATTCGGGTTTGGCGGGTCCGAGGTCGGCCATCGTTTTTATGCGCGGCGGGAGGAAGTGATGATAGAGGATGGATTGGATGGAGGAAAAGCCCTCCAACCCCATCACTTCTTCGCGGTAGAGTTTGCCGTCGGGCTTTTTGAATTGGGTGTGGCGTTTGTGGGGGATCTTGCCGAGTTTGTGATAAAAGGGCATGTTAATTCTCCTTTTCTTGCGGGGTGGTAACCACCACGCTTTCCTGTTCATTCGGGTCGTTGCGCGCCACGACGACGATGACTTTGTGACTCATGGGGTTCCTGTGACGAGGATGGATGCGATGAAGGTATCCAGTGTGGTGAGTGGGGGTGTGAAGGCGGTGGGATCGGTGGAGTTCAATTGTTGGGTGACTGCATCCATGTATGCCTGTGCGTTTTCCCAATTTTCCCAGTCAAATGGAATGCCATTGGGCGGGGTCGGATATTCGGGTGAGGGGAATTCCACCAGAAAGGGCGCGTTCACAGGCAGGATCGCCGAGACGTAGTATTTGCCATCATTGGTTATGCCCTGAAAGGTGTAGAACAGGGCGTGGTTGTTCACGGGCGAAATATCCTGTCCGTACTGGGTGAGGTAGCGGAGACCTGTCCCATTCTGGAACGCGATGAATTGTTCGTTCGAGTGGAACATTTGTCCCGCGTTGAAGAGCGGCAGGAAGGGAAGATTAAAGGGCAGGGGCGAGCCTTGCGACGTGAGCAAGTCCCGCATTTCGTTAATGATGCCTGCTGCGCCTTCGTTTACGCTTTCAAATTCTGTCACAGGGTAGATGCGAATGACTGGCTCGTGGAATTTCCCATGCAGGATGTATCCATCCAACGCGAACTCGGCAAACGATGGATGAATGTCCCAGGTTGGCGCTTGCGGATCAAGCGAGGCAGGGATGACGGCGGGCGTTGCGCCTGTTGCCAGTCCTTGCGGGATGGTGAAGCCCGCGCCAGAAAAACTGACAGCGACGCCTCCTGCCTGGGTGGGAGTTGCCTCTGTTTCCTGAGAGAGAGGCGAAAGGGCGGTCAGCGTGGCGGCCACAGCGGATTCCACATCTGATGTTTCGGGCGCAGCGGGGGAGGACACTCCGCAGGCGAGCGAGGCGAATAGTAAAACGACAAGAACAATCCCTTGTTTTTTCATGGGTTCCTTTTTATAAGTTGCCGCGGCGTTCCTGTTCCAGTTCGAGTGATTCGAACAGGGCTTTGAAATTCCCTTTGCCGAATCCCTGCGCGCCGTGACGCTGGATGATCTCGATGAACATGGTGGGGCGGTCTTGAATGGGGCGGGTGAAGATTTGCAGGAGGTAGCCTTCGTCGTCCTTATCCACAAGGATGCCGAGTTCGTGAATGGTTTTGTAATCCTCCTTGATCTTGCCTATGCGGTCTGGGAGCCTTTCGTAGTAGGTATCGGGCACGCGCAGGAATTCCACGCCGTTGTTGCGGAGTTTATCCACAGTTTCGAGGATGTTGCCGGTGATGATGGCGACATGCTGTGCCCCGGGCGACATGTAGTAATCGAGATATTCTTCGATCTGACTTTTGCGTTTGCCTTCGGCAGGTTCGTTGATGGGGAACTTAACGCGTCCGTTGCCGTTCTGCATGACCTTGGACATGAGCGCTGAATATTCGGTGGAGATGTCCTTGTCGTCGAAGTGCATCAGTTGGCGGAAGCCCATCACCTGATGATAGAAATTGACCCAGTGGTTCATTTTGCCCAACTGCACATTGCCGACGATGTGGTCAACGGCGGCAAG
>JAUXWL010000686.1 GCA_030680155.1 Anaerolineales bacterium | reverse complement strand
TAATTTGGGGTGAACTCCCAGACCCTAAAGGTTTTTCTGTCAGATTGGGTACTTTGCTGGCAAAATACGCTGTTCGACAAGATAATTTGGCCAGCGAGGGAAACCTTTAGGGTCTCCGCCCCTGTTTTTTGAGAAGATACTAAATTCACGGATAAAAAGCCGACCACGCTTAAGTGCGGTCCTACCCTCCGTTGAAATGCCCACAAATAATAGGGAATTGGAATGATTTCCGCATGATAGTGTCCCTGCGTCTCTGGTAAACTCACGTCACTTTTTTATTATTCCACCCTTGAGGAAACTTTTATGATTAACTGGCAGGAATTGACCATAGACATGTTCGTCCAGCAATTGCAGGCGGCGTATCACCGCACGTATGGAGATATAAATCCAGTTTATGGTCGTATTGTGGCGTGGTGTGGTCGTTTGTCTCTTGAAAATATCTCGAACTCAGATGCCTTGTATCATGATATGGATCACACCATCATGGTTTCATTGGCAGGGCTTTCCATCATTGAAGGTAAACACCTGCGCGAAGGCGGGGTGACCCCGGACGATTGGATGCATTATATGATCGCTGTTCTTCTTCATGACATTGGATATGTAAAAGGGGTGTGCAGGAATGATACGAAGGAAATGTTCGCCACCGGCGTGGGTGATGAGTTGGTTTACATTTCGCCCGATGGCACGGATGTCTCGCTGACCCCATACCATGTTGACCGCAGCAAGCTGTTCGTCCGTGAGCGGTTTGGGGCAGGCTTACTCGAAGATATGAGCAAACATCTGGACGCAGAACGCGTGGCATTGTATATCGAGATGACACGTTTTCCATCGCCAAAAGAAAAAACATATAGCGACACCAAAGGCCTGGGCGGACTGGTGCGTGCGGCGGATTTTGTCGGTCAATTGGGCGACCCGGATTATTTCCGAAAATCTCCCGCTTTATATTACGAGTTTCAGGAACTTGGTTTTAATGAAAGATTTGGCTACAAATCTCCCAACGACCTCAGGCGGAATTACGCCAGTTTCTACTGGGAGCAGGTCAATCCATATATCAGGGATGCCATCCATTACCTGAGCCTGACAGAAGATGGCAAGCAATGGGTCGCCAACATGCATTCCCATGTTTTTGAATCGGAACATTCACAGTGATCCATAAAAGACTCTACTGCAAAAAGATGCTTAAACACAACCCGCAGGGCGCGAGGACACGAAGTACACGAAGGTTAAATAATGAATTCTCTACCGTACATTTTCCTCGCAAAGAAACCCTAAAGGTCTTTTCGGCGAATCGAGAATCTGCGAAGGAAAAGGAGACCTTTAGGGTTTGCGTGTACGGTAGAGAAATAATGAAAAGGTTTTCCTTTGTGTCTCTTTGCCTGCACCGCCGCGCGTAGCGGACTGCGCGAAGACGCAGTGCAGCACATCGTCCCGACACTTGCACCGAACGCAAGTACGGTGTGTCCTTCGGGAGGTACGCGTGTGAACTTCGTGTTTAATTGGTTTTTGCAGTGGACTCATAAAATATTCCAAATGAATCATTTCGCGCAGAGGAGACTCCTCTGCGCGAAATTTTTACGCCCTTGAATATTCGCGGATATTGTCGGTAATTTCATCCAGCCGCGCCACTTCCTCCTCTTTCATGTGCCAGCCTGCGCCGCCTGCGTTCTCCTCTGCCTGACGGATATTTTTTGCGCCGGGGATGGGCATCGCCCCCTTGCAGATCAACCAGTTCAAGGCCGTCTGCGAAACCGTCTTACCGTGATTTTGCCCGATCTCCTGCAATGCCTTGATGACGGGGGAAATTTTCTTTAATAATTCCGTGTACTGTGACCCGCGCACACCAGGCGGCGGATTTTCCGGAAAGTATTTTCCCGTCAGCAGACCTTTTTCAAGCGGCGAATAAGCGATCAAACGGATGCCGAGTTCCTTGCAGCGTGCCAGTGTGCCGTTCTTTTCCACTTCACGGCTGAGTAAGCTGTAATGCACCTGGTTGGAAGCGAGAGGAATACCATGCTGCGCCAGTGTGGAGTATGCTCTTAGCATTCGACTCTGTCCAAAATTGGAAACGCCGACTGTGCGTGTCCATCCGCGTTTGACACATTCCACCATGCCTTCCATCATCGCTTCAGGGCTTAGGATCGGAGAGGGCCAATGGATTTGATACAGGTCCACCGCCTCCAATTTCAACCGCTCCAGGCTTCCCTTCAATGCGCGTGGAATGGAGTTCTTTGTAAACCGCCAGGGCCACGGAAAGAATTTCGTCGCCACCAGCACGGGTTGATCGGTTCCTTTTAAAAGCCCACCGAGTAATCTTTCAGACAAGCCTGCGCCATAGGTTTCTGCGGTATCAATAAAACGGATCCCCAGCCTTAGCGATACATCGAATGATTCGCGGATATCCTTATCCGTGTGTGTTTGCCCATACCCCCAAACGACTCGGTCGCCCCATTGCCATGCCCCCAGTCCCATTTCGATGGCGTGTAAAAAGCGGGTTTCGTTGCTGACTTCAGTCATGCTGTCTCCTTCGGCGAATTGCCCGATTCTATCTTAAAAAATCGTTTCCTAAAAATATTCAGGTTACAATTCAGCCCGCTCTAAAAATTTAATTGGAACTCATGGACCGATATTTCCTAACCTCGGGGTAGGGGAATATCGCTCCCGGAGTTCCGGGAGGTTCCCGTGAAATCAAATTCACCACAGCGGGACGTCGAACCCGCTTCCAGCCTGAACGAGAGGCTGGGTCTGTCCTTTTCAAGCCTGTCCCTGCTGACACGCGCGTTGACTCACACATCCTACACCAACGAACACCCCGAAGCGGTGGAGGATAATGAGCGTCTTGAATTCCTCGGTGATGCCGTGTTGGATTTCATCGTGGGGGAGTGGGTCTATCAACGCTTCCCTGAAATGCCCGAAGGTGACCTGACCAAACTTCGCTCCTTCCTTGTACGGAATGAGCGCCTGGCCGAATTTTCCCGTCGGTTGGATCTCGGCGCGGCGCTGCGGCTCGGGCGTGGCGAAAAAACATCGGGCGGTCACCGACGCGAAAGTCTGCTCGGCTCACTCTTTGAAGCGTTGATCGGCGCCATATATCTGGACGCAGGTTTGGAAAAAGTCAAGTCCTTCACGAAGCCCCATCTGGAATGGGCTGCCCCAACCGCGCTGGACGAATTGCACGATCCCAAAAGCCTGTTACAGGAGCGTTCCCAGGCGTTGAAAATGGGAGCGCCGCAATATCGTGTCGTCAGCACCAGCGGACCAGACCATGCCCGTTTCTATGAAATGGAAGTGGAGATCGCGGGCGAGATCAAGGGACGCGGCACAGGCTCCAGCAAAAACGCCGCCGAACGCGAAGCCGCCAGGGATGCACTCAATAATCTCTAAAATCTGAAATCCGAAATCGAAAATTGTAAATTACCATGCCCCTTCGCCTAAAATCACTCGAACTGCAAGGATACAAAACATTTGCCTCGCGCACGGTCTTTGAATTTGCCGCTGGCATTACCGCCATTGTCGGACCGAACGGTTCGGGCAAATCCAATATTGCCGACTCCCTGCGTTGGGTGTTGGGTGAACAATCCTATACCCTGTTGCGCGGCAAGAAGACTGAAGACATGATCTTCGCAGGCTCCGAGCACCGTGCGCGCGCGGGACTGGCACAAGCCGTCATCACCTTCGATAATACCGATCAGTGGCTGCCGCTGGATTTCTCCGAAGTTGCCATGAGCCGTGTCGCTCACCGTGACGGACGCAACGAATACATCATCAACAATCAGCACGTCCGCTTGCGCGAGATGAACGAACTGCTTTCCCAGGCAGGCTTGAGCGAACGTACCTATACCATCCTCGGTCAAGGTTTGGTGGATGCCTCCCTGGCCCTCAAAGCGGATGACCGTCGCCGTCTATTTGAAGAAGCCGCGGGCGTGGGTTTGTACCGCGCCCGCCGTGATGATGCCCTGAAACGCCTCGACAACACCGAGCGCAATCTGGAGCGGGTGCTGGATATCATGTCCGAACTCGAGCCGCGCCTGCGCAGTTTGGAGCGGCAGGCGAAACGCGCCATCGAGTTTGCCCGCGCCCAGGCGGACTTGAAGTTGATCCTGCGCGAGTGGTATGGATTCCACTGGCACCGCGGACAGCGCGACCTGACCGATGCGCGCGAATCAGTGCGCGGACAGGAAGCGCGGGTGAACGAAACGCGCATCATCCATGAAAGGGCGCAGGCGGAATATACCGCCTTCCGCGAGAGGCTTTCTGGATTGCGCGCGCACTTGAATGAGTGGCATCGTAAAGCCGCCGCATTACATACTCAGCGTGAAGCCCTCAGCCGTGAGTTGGCCGTTCTCGAAGAACGCCGCCGCGCGCTGACTTCCTCGCAAGCGTCCATCCTGTCCGATCAGGAACATGCGATGAACGAACTGCATCTTGCTCGCGAGCGTTATCAGGAAACCGAAGCGGACGTGAGGCGCGTGCAGTCTGAATATGACGAAGCCAGGGCGCAGCTTGCCAACGCGCAAAATGCTTTTCAATCGCGCCAATCCGAGCGCGCCAGTCTCGAGGAACAGATCCAATCCATTCGCGGTCAGATCGAGGCGCTCACTCAACAGCGTGCCGAAAACAACGCCCGCCTCGACGAATTGAAATCCCGCATCGAAGCGCAGAACCAGAAGATCGCCCAAACTCAAACTGCGATTGCCAGCGCCGAAAAACAAGCAGAACGCGCCAAGGCCCAATACGAATCCGCGCGCGCCGCACGGGAAAATGCCAGCCTTGCCATGCAGACGGCGGAGGATAAAGCGCTTGCCAAAAAGAGCGAAATGGAGCGCATCGAACGCGAACGCCGCGAAGCGCTTGAGCAGCGCACGAAGGAAGAATCCGATCACTCGCGTTTGAAGGCTCAGCTCGAAGTGCTGGAGCAATCCGAACAATCGCTGGCGGGTTATGCTGAAGGCGCGCGCTTCCTGCTCGATGCTGCGCGTCAGTCCAAATTCAATGGTGTGCGCGGGGCATTGTCTGCCGCGCTCGATGTCCCTGCTGAACTTGAAACCGCCATTGCCGCCGCGTTGGGTGACACACTTGACGCGGTATTAATTGACCCGAACGAACTGGAGAATGCCCTGCAATTGCTCGAGTCTGATGAGGCGGGCAGGGCGGCGCTGCTTCCGCTCACCCAGGCTTCGGAAGTCTTTAAGACTTCCGAAGCCTCTGAGGATATTCTCGGAGTCGCTTCCGAACTTGTTAACGCGCCAGATGATCTTCGTAATGCAGTGCGGCTGACTCTTGGTCAAACATTGATCGTGCGTGATCGCGGGATTGCCCGCAGATTACAAACTGACCTTCCGACTCACGCCCGCGTGGTGACTCTGCGCGGGGAAGTCTTTCGCGGTGACGGTTTGGTCATCGCTGGAAAAACCGCTTCTTCCTCGACGTTGAGCCGGGGCCGCCAAAAAAGGGAATTTGAATCCACCCTGAGCGGACTCATTGCTCGTCTTGAGGATTCGAACAATCTAGTTGAGCAGCTGTCCAATGAATTGGCGGCGGCGCAGCGTGAACTGGCGCAAGCCGAGACGGATGCGCGCGAAGCCCGCGTCAGATTGGGGGAAGCTCAGGAAACCGAGCAACAGGCCGGGTTGGAGTCTGAAGCGGTGTCACGTCAGCTTGAGTGGCAGAAAAATCAACTTGAGCAGTTGAGCGCCGAGGCGCAGGAATCGGCTTCCCTCCAAAATAAATTGACCGAAGCGCAAGTGGGAGTGGAAAATAATTCTGCGCTGGCGCAAGCAAACATAAAGGAAGTGACTGTGAGTCTGGCTGTTATTTCTGCGGATGAGTTGCAGGAGCAGGCGTCGTATTGGGGCACGCGCGCGGCGGTGACCGAAGGCAGCCTGAACGCGGCCAAATCGAAATTGACCGAGCGCGGCGAAGAGATCATGCGCCTCGATGTGCGCCGCGCCGAATTGGCGGCACGCTTGCAGGAGGCTGAACAAGCGCTCAATGGATTGGACAATGACAAGGGAAATTTACGTGAGCGCGAAACGTCGCTGACGATGCAGATCGAAGAAATACGTGTGCAGATCGAACCTGCCGAAATAGAACTTGCCGCCGCGGAGCAGGAAGAAGCGCGTTTGCAGGAAGCCGAAACCAATTCACAGCGCGGATTTGCGAACGCCGAACGTTTTCATGGTCAGGTGCAGTTGGAGCATACCCGCAAGCAGGAGGCGCTTGATAATTTGCGTGAGAAGATCTCCGATGATTTTGGTCTGGTGATGTTCGATTATGCGGCGGATGTTTCGGGCCCCGTGCCGCTGCCGTTGGACGGCATGGTGGAACAATTGCCTATCATCACCGAACTTGCGCCTGAAATCGAAGAGCAGCTGGCAAATCACCGCGCCCAGTTGCGCCGCATGGGCGCCATTAACCCTGATGCGAAGAATGAATTTGACCAGGAAAAAGAACGCTATGAGTTCATGAAAACGCAGATCGAAGATTTGCACAAAGCCCAGGCGGATTTGAAGCATGTCATCGCGGAATTGGATGAGTTGACCAAGCAGGAATTTGTCAAAACCTTCGATGCGGTGGACAAGCAATTCCGCGAGACGTTCGTGCGTCTGTTCGGCGGCGGTTCAGCGCGGCTGGCATTGACCGACCCTGAAAATCTGGTGGATACGGGTATCGAGATCGAAGCGCGGCTGCCCGGCAGGCGTGAGCAGGGACTGGCGCTGCTTTCGGGCGGCGAGCGCAGTTTGACCGCAATCGCGCTTGTGTTCGCCTTGTTGAAAGTGTCGCCCACGCCTGTCTGCGTGATGGACGAGGTGGATGCGATGCTCGACGAAGCCAACGTGGGGCGCTTCCGCGACCTGTTGGTGGACTTAAGCAAGGATACGCAGTTCATCATCATCACGCACAACCGCAACACCGTACAAGCGGCAGACATCATCTACGGTGTGACAATGGGACGTGATTCTGCCAGCCAGATCATCAGTCTGCGCCTCGATCAGGTGACGGATGATATGTTGAAGCGGGGGTAAAAGAGCAAGGGATATTTAGGCACGCACGCCAATGCAAGTGTGAAGGGGAAGGTGTATAATTTTCCCATGCAAGTTTCCACTCGTGATGGAGTTATTCGTAAGATCAAAGCCAATCGCCGCGCGCTCAAGCGTTATGGCGTCAAGTCATTGGCTTTGTTTGGTTCCACAGCCAGAAACAAGATGCGCAAGCGAAGCGATGTGGATATTCTTGTGCAATTCGAGAAATCCACATGGGCGAATTACATTGGGTTGAAATTCTATCTGGAGGACCTGTTGGAACGCGAAGTGGATTTGGTCACGCCTGCGGCGCTCAAACCAGCTGTAAGACCGTTCATCGAAAAAGACCTGCATTATGTCTTCTCGTAGCCCAAAACTTTACATTCAGGATATGTTGCAGGCATGTGAAGATATTATGGACTTCACACGGTCCATGGCTTCTTCAGACGACCTGGAAAAAGATCGCCGGACTTTTTTAGCAGTGATCCGCAGCCTGGAGATTGTGGGCGAAGCGGCAAGACAAATGCCGAAGAGTTTTCGAGAAAAGCATCCTGAAATCCCTTGGCGTGAAGCAATCAGTCTGCGAACTGTAATTGCCCACGAGTACTTCGGATTGGATAATCAGATTCTCTGGGATGTCATTAAGACACGCATCCCGGTATTGTTTGAACAGATAAAATCTATCAGGATTGAATAATTATTTCCCTGGTTCGGATCAGGTGACGGATGATATGCTGAAGCGCGGGTAGGGTGGGGACGTACAGCCTTTTTCTCACCGCGCGGCTGGAGGGTGACTCCCTCTGTCGCTTAAAGTAAAGATCAGTTCAAAAAGATAGGAGCCACTATGACAACCCGGGAAGAAGCAGTCATCATCAAATCGCTCGTGCGGCAGGCGTTGATTTCGATGCAGGAAGTGATGGGGGAAAACGGTTTGAACGCTGTTTTGAAGTCCTGTGGGCTTGAACGGTTCGCAGGGAATTTCCCTCCGAATGACCTGGAACCATCCATCAAGGCTTCGCAATACGCACAGTTGAACCAGGCGATAGAGGACTTTTATGGGCGAGGCGGCAAGGGCATGTTGCAGCGCATCGGCAGGGCGTCCTTCCAGTACGGTGTGCGCGAGCAGGCAGCCTTATTGGGCATTGCAGGGGTTGCACTCAAGTTGCTGCCGGAAAAACAACGCATAAAATTTATCCTGAACGGGATGGCAGATGCGCTTAAGAAAAGCAACCCGCAGGTCAACGCATGGCTGGACGAAAGCGGTGACAGGCTCGCATATGTAGAATCCACCTGCGCCGTTTGTAACTCCCGCCACAGTGACCATCCCATTTGTTACCTTTACATCGGTTCCATTTCCGAGGCTGTGAAATGGGCGACCGGAAAAGAATATGAAATCACCGAAACGCATTGCATCGCCAAAGGGGATGAATATTGCAGGTTTGAAGTGGGAAATGCGAAGGAATAGGCAGGCTGTCCCGGCCTAATTCTCATCGGACGGCGGGACATCAATCCGCCCGTGCGCAGGACAATAGAAAAAACCGCCCCGGATTTCTGGGGCGGTTTTCTTGTTACGAATTACGCATCACGGCTGCGGCGTCGCTTCGAACTCTTTCAGCGCTTCGGCTTGTGCGGTGAGTTGAAGAATGGCGGACTCGGTTGCAGCGGAGATGAAGTTCGGCTCGGTGGGGACGCGCTGTCTCCAGATGTCGAATATTTCCACGCCGTATTCTTCGCGCGCGGTGTTCAACCATTTCTGGAATTCCACATCTCTGGCGAGCGAGAATTGGTCCTCGGAAAGCGGGCGTTCCTGCCTGGCGATCAATTGGATGATGTGATATCCGTACTGGCTTTGAACGGGTTCGAGAGTGTAGTCGCCTGATTTTTCCAGGGCGAAGGCGGCGGTTTCAAATTCAGGCACCATCATGTTCGGACCAAACCAGCCGAGGTCGCCGCCGTTGACTGCGGAGCCTGTATCACTTGAAAATTCCCTGGCGAGTTCGGCAAAGTCACCGCCATTGGACAGGCGGCTTAATACTTCCTCTGCGGCGACAAGGTCTTCCACAAGGATGTGGCGCGCCCAAACCTGGGTTTCCGTGGTTTTGATATCCTTGGTGATCTCATCCTTCAGTTTCTGTTCGCGAAGTTGTGCTTCAAAGAAGGAGCGATAGTATTCCTGGTTGAACCCGAATTTCGCCAGATTTGTATCTGTTTCAGTCAGGGTTTCCTGGAATGCTTCACTGGTGTAGGGTGTGGATGTCGGCAGGGGCGTGGAGGTGGGACCTGCTGTCGGGGTGGCGCTGGGCGCTTCGGTGGCGGTGCCGGCAGGAAGGGGAGTGGCTGTGGCGACTTCTTCGGTGGAACCCTCTTCCGGTGTGGATACTGCCGCTTCGGTCGGCTCAGCCGTCGTCGTGGATTGAGGCGTGGCGCTGGGGAGCGGGGTGATCGTCACGATGGTATAGGCTTCCGCGGGAATTTCGGGCGTTACATACGCTGTCGCGGTAGGCGCGGAGGTGGGGGTTCCATTGGGGAAGTATCCGAACGCTTCTTCAATGGCTTTATCGAGTTCCTCTTCGCTGACGGTAATGCCGCGCTTCTCCGCTTCCTGACGGATGAGTTCTTCGCGGATCATCTGCTCGACCACCTGCTCCCCGACAATTTCGGGTGAGTTTAGGCTGCCTGCGATCTGCTGTAATTGGGCTTCCACGTCGATGCCGAAGACCTGGGCGTATTGCGCGTATTGGGTGTAGTCATTGAGCAGTTGCTGACGCTGCAAACGCACACGCGGTTCAAAATCCTTGACGAGCAGGTTGGTATCGCCAACTTTCGCGACAGGGCGCTGAAGTTGGAGGTAGTTTATATCGACCCAGCCGTAAACCAGCAAAAGCACAACAGCGCCAAGAATTCCGAAGAATGTATACAGGATGATGCGGCTTTGCTGGCGCTCCCGTTGCAGGCGGGCGACATGTTTTTTGTGAACAACGGGTTTTTGACCCGATTCATTAGGCATATTCATACTCCCTTGAAAAGCAGTATTAAAACCGGGCTGTCTAAAAACAATCCGCCAGCCTGTATCAATCTTCACGAAGAGGGGAACGTTTCGCGAGAATTTGCAGGAGATGGCGGAGGATTTATCTTTATAAGCCCTGTACAGAATTCGGGGCACGGGAAAACTCCCATGCCCCGTAAAAAACATTCGGCAAATTAGGAGCGGTTATCGTCCAAAGACCTGCCGCTGAAGGGCAGAAGCGCCACCTGGCGGGCCTGCTTAACCGCTGCCGCAACCACACGCTGGTGTTTTGCACATGCGCCGGTCTGGCGGCGCGGGCGGATCTTGCCTTCTTCCGTCACGTATTTGCGCAGCATATCGATCTTTTTGTAGTCAATGACCAACTGCTTGTCGGCGCAAAACTGGCAGAATTTCGGCTTTGCAAAGTACTTGCGGTCACCGCCGCCTTCGCCGCCTGAATAGCTACGTTCTTCACTCATGATGTACTCCAAAACTAACTGTTAGAAGGGAAACTCATCCTCCGCCGCGCCCGTGACCGGGTCAGCGGAACTATTGTCAACTTCCTGTGAATTGTTGTTCGAATCGCGCCGGTCACCAAGCATCATCATTTCGTTTGACACGATCTCCACGCTGGTGTGCTTGACACCTTCTTTATCGTCCCAGCGGCGGGTTTGCAGGCGTCCTTCGATGTAGACCTGCTGTCCCTTGGAGAGATACTGCTTGCAGATTTCCGCAAGGGTGCCCCAGGCAACCACATTGAACCATTCCGTTTCGTTGTGGCGTTCACCGTCTGCGCTGTTCCAGGTGCGGCTGACCGCTACAGAGAACGTAGTAACAGGCTTGCCCGAAGGGGTGTAACGCATCTCAGGGTCCTTCCCAAGATGCCCAATAATCTGTACTTTATTAAGGCCTCGGCTCATGATATCTCCTTGGGTACTACCGGCATTCAAACTTCACTAAGCAACAACAGAAAGCATGTGGCGCATGATTGTTTCCTGGAATCTCAGGTTACGTTCAAGCTCAGATGTGGCGGCGGGGTCCATGGTCATGTTCAAAAGCACATATTGACCTTCGCGGTGCTTGTTGATGATGTACGCCATCTTGCGACGACCCCATACCTCAGCTTTATCAACACTGCCGCCGGATTCGCTGATCCATCCCTTCACCTTGTCGAGCACGCCGTTGAAAGCGGTCTCGTCCAGGTCAGGCTGGATAATACAAACCAATTCATATTTACGCATTGGGAAAACCTCCTTTCCATGGGTTTGCTCCTGTTCAAGCCGTGGGCTTGCCAGGAGCGGAAAGGCACGTGGATTAAGACGTACCTGATAGCGGGCGAAAGTTTACCA
>JAUXWL010000685.1 GCA_030680155.1 Anaerolineales bacterium | reverse complement strand
GGCATTCCCACCCGGTTTGAATTTACCCGCACCAGAGTTAACGGATGGGAACGGACGGCGACCAATTATGGTTTGTATGTGGTACGCAAGAGTGATGGTGAAATACGGGTATTTTCTGACATTTGCACCCATCTGGGCTGTCGCGTTACCTGGCATCGGGATCAACAGCATTACATCAGTCCCTGCCATGATGGTCATTTTGATATTGCGGGCAATGTGGTCAGCGGTCCGCCACCGCGTCCTTTGGATGAATTCACGACCAAGGTCATAGAAGGCAATCTGCTTGTTTCCCTTCCGCCTGTAAAGCGGAACGGGTAAAGGAAGGTTCACATGAATAAACGTCATATCTGGATCATGTTACTTTGCTGCTTGCTTCCCATCTTGGGGTTGGCAGCCATCTTTCTCCTAAAAATCCCTGTCAATACCGTGGTTTATGTGGGGCTGGCATTGCTTTGCCCGCTGGCGCATTTCTTCATGATGGGCAATATGCATAATCACAGCAACCAGCCGAATCAGCATCACGATCACTCTGCCCATGACCAGATCACCACTCACTCGCCGTGACTTTCTAAAAATCTCTGCGCTGGGTATCGGCACGCTTGCTTTTCGACCATTTGCCTGGCAGGGGATTTCAGAAATTCAACAGTCGGAATTATTGGGACGTGTCACTGTGGGCAAGGTGGATGTGTATGCCCGTCCGGATGGGAACAAACAGATCGTAGGCGCTCTGTATGAAGATCAGGTTATCCCCTGGATTCGGGAGGTGGTTGGAGCAATGCCCGGCAGGATCAATCAACGCTGGGTCGAGACTCCCTATGGCTATGTGTGGGGAGGAAACCTGCAACCTGTTCGCAACCTGCCGAATTCGCCAGTGTCCACCCTGCCAAACACAAGTCTGGGTACTGGCATGTGGGTCGAAGTCACGGTTCCTTATGTGGACTTGATTCTCGACAACCTGCCTTCTCGCGCGCCGTGGTTGCAGTATCGGGAATCCATTGGGCTGCCGGCGCGGTTCGTCTATAGTCAGGTGGTCTGGGTGGATCAGGTTCGCACCGAAGCAGATGGAAGAGTCTGGTATCGGTTAAATGAACGCTTCGGATCTGGCGATCTGTTCTGGGGTCCGGCAGAGGCGTTTCGAATGTTGACTGCGGATGAAATTACTCCAATTAACCCGGAAGCAGAAGAGAAACGCATCGTGGTCAACATTGATTACCAAACCTTATCGTGCTTCGAGGGAAAGAACGAGGTGTATTTTGCGCGCATTTCCAGTGGCGCGCTGTACGATGCATGGGGAAATCCCGTAGATGCATGGGCAACTCCGGTTGGAGAATTCCCCATCTGGCGCAAGGCTATATCCCTGCCGTTGAGCGGTGGAAGCGCATCGGCAGGATGGAGTCTGCCGGCAGTTGGTTGGGTCAGCCTGTTTGTTGGTTCAGGTGTGGCAATCCATTCCACGTATTGGCATAATAATTATGGGGAGCCATCCTCCCGTGGATGCGTCAACGCCAGTCCTGAAGACTCCAAGTGGATCTTTCGCTGGAGCATGCCATCCATTCCATATGATCCCGGTGATGTTACGGTTGAAATGCCAGGAGGGACAAGGGTTAATGTAGAAAAGAAAGAATTCTAATACTGAATATACAAGGACAAATAGTGAGGTCTGTAAAACAAGTTAAGAAGAACATCAGGTATGCAGTTCCCTCGTGCCGATGGCACTAGCGTCGGCATGAATAAGTTGATCGCATGGCATGACCGATGAAAAGAACAGCGCCCCATGCCGGGCGCTGTTCTTTTTTCCTTTTTGATCCAGTTCTACGTCCATAATTAGGTAAAACCAGCCTTGCTGTCCCCACATGCGGTGTTACATTATGACAACATAGCGAAGGCTAAATTGAGACAACCGATTGTTGGTAACTAACCCGTCACCAAGGAAGCAGTCTTGATCCTGCCTACAAAGACTCCTTCCTTGACGACAGGTTAACGACACCGGGGTATCAATCCTACTAAAATTGGATTCGTTGACTTCAAAACTGTCAATTTTCCGCCTCACAACCGCAAGCGGATCTGTCCGGCGGGGTACATATCTGGTATACGGGTATAAGTTTCGCCCCACATTGAACCACATTTAATACATACCACACCCTACCCCCATATATGGAGACAGGATGCTAAAAACGCAATAAATAAGAATAATCTTCTCTATATTGCGGAATACTCGTTTACGGGTATTCAACTTCTCTCTCGTACACGATCGTGCCTCACTCCCCTGCTTTTCAATGCCAGGGGAGTTTTCGTTGCTTCTAAAGGTTGTCGTTATATTACGATGTAAACGGCAATAAACACCTTGTATCTGTTAACGATCATTGTCAGATTCAGTGGGAATGAAGACGTTGAATCAGTGGATCTGGTAGTGGCTCCCAAAATATTGACGTCTCACTCCCGCCCCCATATAATCCGCCCATGACCATCCGTATTTTATTGGTTGACGATCATAGTGTAGTCCGTCAGGGATTGCGCATGTTCCTCGGTCTGGATCCAGATCTGGAGGTGGTGGGCGAAGCGTCGAACGGGGCGGAGGGGATCGAACTCGTGCGCAAGCTCCAGCCCGATGTCGTGTTGATGGACCTGCTCATGCCCGTCATGGATGGAATCACAGCGATCCAGAATTTGCGGAAAGAATTTCCCGATGTGGAGGTCGTCGCGCTGACGAGTATTCTCGAGGACGACAAGGTGGTAGGTGCAGTGCGCGCGGGGGCAATCGGATATCTGCTTAAGGATACACAGGCAGATGAACTTTGTCGCGCCATCAAAGCCGCCGCGAGCGGACAGGTGCAACTTTCGCCGCAAGCCGCGGCGCGTCTGGTGCGCGAGATAAAGGCGCCCGACAGTCCTGAGAAACTGACCCACCGCGAAACCGATGTGCTGCGCCTGCTGGCTTTGGGTCGTTCGAACAAGGAAATTGCCCTTGAGCTCGTGATCGGTGAAAAGACTGTCAAAACGCACGTAAGCAACATTCTGATGAAGTTGGGATTATCCAGTCGTACGCAAGCTGCGCTCCATGCGGTGAGGATTGGATTGGTTTCCGGGTAAACTCTTTTGGAGAAAGCGACATGACGATCTCAGTCAACCCACATGAAGAACCGGGCATGTCGCCGATGGAGTTCATCCGCTTGCAGGAGGAACTCCAGAAACGCAACGCGGAACTTGCCGCGCTAAACGCCGCCTTGCGTGAAAGTGAAGGACGCCTCGAACAACGGGTGGAGGAACGCACACGCGAACTGGCCACCCTGCTTCGTGTTTCACACAACATTACTACGACACTCGAATTGGAGCTTTTGCTCGGTTTGATCCTCGATCAGTTGAAAGAGGTGCTGGACTATCAACTTGCCAGCATCAGCATTCTGGAAAATGAGAATGAGTTGCTCCTGCTTGCCGCGCGCGGTGATGGGATGCCACAACCTGACACACGTTTTCCCTTGCATGAACATAGCAATACATGGGAAGTCCTTCGAAGGCGCGAACCCACCTCCGTACCCGACCTGAACGCTGATACCCCACTGGCGCAGCGGATGCGGGACAATCTTTCTGCGCAAAATCTGACGGGTCTCGGTTCGTGGATGAGTGCGCCGCTCGTGATCCGTGACCAAAGCATCGGTCTACTGACGCTGGCCCACCCTGATGTGAATTATTACAACCCCGCCCGCGTGGAATTGGCGATGGCGTTTGCCAATCAGGCGGCGGTTGCCATAGAGAATGCACGCTTGTTTGCCGCCGAACAGCGCCGCGCCGAGCAATTCCGCGTCATCACGGAGGTGGGCAAGCGTGTCACATCCATCCTTTCATTGGATCAACTGCTTGTCGAAACCGCGCGTACAATACGAGAATCCTTTGGTTATCATCACGTCCATATCGGCATGGTGGAAGGGGAACGGGTCGTTTTCAAAACGCGGAATGCCGCACAGCCAGAGGATGAAGTGTT
>JAUXWL010000258.1 GCA_030680155.1 Anaerolineales bacterium | reverse complement strand
CGACCGCGGACAACGCGGCGAAGTCCAATACGGCTTCACCACTGACTATTACGAAGAACTCTTCATCAACCGACGCGGTTCCTTGTTCTACGTCCCGCCTGTGCAAGCCGCCGTCAACTCGCTTGGTTTTGCAGGCATCACAGTCATTCTTTCACTGGCGCTCGGCTATCCCGCCGCCTACGCCCTCGCCAAACCGACGCGACTCGAAAAATTTCTCGATCCCTTCCTCATGCTGCCACTCGGCGCATCGGCTGTGATGATGGGACTCGGCTTCATCCTTTCCTTTGGGCGGCTCATCGCTTCGCCGTTCTTTATTCCAATCGCGCATACACTCATTGCGTTGCCCTTCGTCATTCGCACCCTGCAACCCGCGCTTGCTTCAATCCCAGAACGCCTCCGCCAAGCCGCAGCGACTCTCGGCGCATCACCCTTCCGTGTCTGGCAAACTGTCGACCTTCCCATCCTCTCGCGCGCCACGCTCAGCGCTGCCACCTTCGCCTTCACCGTCTCACTCGGCGAGTTTGGCGCCACCTTGCTCATCACCCGCCCCGAATATCCCACCATCCCCATCGCCATCTCGCGCTTCCTCTCACAGCCCGGCGGTCTTAACTACGGTCAAGCCATGGCGATGGCAACCGTCCTCATGCTGCTCACTACGCTCAGTATTTTGCTCATTGAAAAACTGCGCTTCAACAACGCTGGAGAATTCTAATGCTCGAACTTCGCAACGTCGTCAAATCCTACGAAGGCAAACCGCTGCTAAACGGTATTTCCTTCACCGTCGCAGAAGGCGAAACCATTTGCTTGCTCGGCGCATCGGGCAGCGGCAAGTCCACCATTTTGCGGATGATCGCTGGATTGGATTTTCCTGAACGTGGAGCGATTCTGCTAAACGACCTTGACCTCGCCCAGACACCGCCTCACCTCCGCGACTTTGGCTTGGTCTTCCAGGACTATGAGCTTTTCCCACACCTGAACATTTTTGACAACATCGCCTTCGGCTTGCGAATGCTCACGGCGCGTAGAATGCGCTCTCTAGCGCATCTGGGGACGTTACACCTGCCCTGGCGGGCGGTGCCAGGGGAGAACGTCCCCTACGCGCGGAATAAATTCAACAAAGGAGAAATTCATAGCCGTGTGCATGAACTGTTGGAGCAAGTCAATTTGGTTGGGTTTGAAAACCGCACAGTCACCGACCTCTCTGGTGGCGAACAACAGCGGGTTGCCCTCGCCCGCGCCCTTGCCCCTCAACCCCGCCTGCTCATGTTCGATGAACCCCTCGGCGCATTGGACAGGTCGCTGAAGGAAGATCTGCTCAATGAAATTCGCAGTATCTTGCATCAGACGAATATCCCCGCCATTTACGTCACTCACGATCAGGAAGAAGCCTTCGCCATAGCTGATCGCATCCTCGTTTTGCATGACGGCATCATCCTCCGTGACGGCGCGCCGAATGAAATTTGGAAGGACCCTCGATCTGCGGTTGTGGCGAAGCTGCTCGGCATTGGCAATGTCATTGATGGGGAGGCGGTTGCAGGGAAGAAGGTCAAAACAGCGTTTGGTATTTTTGATTTGGATTGCAAACGAAAAGTAGGTGAAAAACTTTCTTTACTGTTGACTGAATCCCCCTCTCCCTCTGGGAGAGGGGCTAGGGGAAGTGCCCCGAAGGGGTATGAGGGCGGGGGGGAGATTCAACTCACAGTGGAAGACGTCCTCTTTAAGCAGGATCAGTTCCAAGTCAAAGCGAGAGGCGTTGTCCTGACTGGCGAAGCCGTGTCGAAGGGCGGAATTACTATCCATATGCGAGAAGCCCCACGCATTGGCGAGGTCGTCACCGTGCAGGTGCAGGTAAAATGCCTGTCATGAAAATCCTGAAAAAGAATCTGGCAGACGAAATCACCTGGCAGTATGATGGCGTTGTTTTGAATCGCGAAAGTAACTCGATCACAATCGAAGCATTCTTTAATCGTGATGATTTGCCGTTTCAAGATATTGTGTTGAAGCGCAACGACCGCTTTGTGGAAACGTTTTACACCGACAAGTGGTTTAACATCTTTGAAATCTACGACCGCGATGACGGCAAATTGAAGGGCTGGTATTGCAATATCACCAAGCCCGCTGTCATTGAAGATGGTTCAGTTTCGTATGTTGATCTGGCGCTGGATTTATGGGTTTCTGTAAACGGGAATCGAACCGTTTTGGATGAAGACGAATTGGAAAAGTTGGGGTTGGATGAAGATTTGAAACGGCAAGTCTTTGATGGCTTACACGAACTTGAACAGCATTTTGAATCAAAAAATCCTCCGCAATAACGGAGGATTTTTTGATTGAGTGGATTATCCCAAAGACTGGAGGATGGCGTCGCCATATACCCAGCCGCCGATGCCGATGACACAGCAGCAACAGAGCAATACTACAACAACGACACCGATGATAAGACCCGTATTATTTTTCTTGGGCTGTTCTTCATTGGGGGAAACGGGCATTTCAGACATGATTACTTCTCCTTATGAAATGAATATCTTTTGACGATGATGAGCGTATTATAAACTAGAAATTTAGGCAGGCTGCGCCTTGTTCGTGCGCTGCCACCACCACCCGATGAGCATGGCGAGCACGACGACCAGGACGACACCCATGATAATGGGAAGCATGATCGCCAGCACGGAGGAGGCAAAAGCGACGATATCTTCGAGAATGGAGACAGGGGTATTGCCCGCTCCAGCCGTTGCGGCAGTGACAGCGGGACGTACCGCCGCGGCTTTGACAGTATGTACACTGCCCGCCACAAGCAGACCACAGACGAGCGCCAGCACGGGACTAACGTCCGTGATGACGTTGGCGCTGGCGGCGAAGGCAATCGCTCCCGCTGCAGGGCGGACGATGGTCTGGATGATGTCGTTGATGTGATTGACGGCGGGGACTTTGTCCGCGATCATTTCGATGATGACCAACACGCCGAGCAGGATGAGGATCCACGGGTTGGCGAGCAGGTCGAAGGGTTGGGCGAGGTTGAGGGTGTTGGGGAAGTAGTGCGCAATTGTGCCAACCACGAGAAGCGGGATGTAGGCATTGAGCCCTGCGCTTGCGGAAAGCCCGAATGCTGAAAAAATCCCAAGTAAGAGTTCCATAGTATCTCCTTTCATTTATCTTTGTAGGTCATGCTTGAAGCGTGACACCCTGTTTCACTGAGAATGGCAGGCTGTGCAGGCCTGCCCTGCGATATTAATAGACGGCTTTACATTTCTTTGCCGCTACCCCGTCAGCCCTGGGAAGCCGTTCCAGGTGCCGGTGAATTGCAGTCGGAGCAGGTCAATGCTCAGGATGAGGAGCAGGGCCAGGGTCAGTCCGGAGGCGAAGGCCAGCCATAACTGGCGCGGACTCTCGAAGGAGTTATCCTGTTTCATGATGATGATCCAGAGGATCATGAAAACCGTTACCAGCAGGGATAATGTCCCCAGCGCGCTGATGTAGGCAATCGGGTAGAGGATGATGGGGCTGTCGGTCAGAATGAGCAGGTTGACGGCAACGATAATCGCGACCAGGATGCCGAGTGATTTCCATTCGAGGGCGGGATGGTCATCGAGTGTGCGCCAGAGGGTTTGGTTGACGACAGGAAAGAGCATTGCCCCAAGGGCAATGCCCATGCCGCTGCCAGTGAAGAGGCGCAGGATGTTGTTGGGAGTGTAGAGATTGGGGATGTGGTCCAACGCGCCCGCTGCGGTTTGTTTGAGCAGGTAGACGTAGGAGTTTGTTCCGTCGATGCCGAAGGCGAGAAAGAATATGACCAGCACGGCGATCACGCCGCGTGAAGGAAGTTTGCTTTTTCGTCCGCTGACGATTGCCTGAAAGAGAAGCGTCACACCTGCCGCGTAGAATTCACCCGTACAGCGCGCGCACAACGGAAGCTGGCGGTCATCGATCTGGAAGGAGCGTTCGTCGATGCGGTGACAGACGGCATAGCCAATGGCATCCAGTTTGCCGAGCGCTCCTTCGGGGGCAATATAGAACCATGCGCCGACGGCAAGGATGGCGGCGATGGGAATAAACCAACTTAGGATGGTTTCGAATTTCGAGGGTTGAGGTTGTGTTTGCATCGGTCACATTATATGGGGGATGAAGGCGAATTGCAAGAAAGGGATTTTTTGCGCAGCAATTCCAAATCTGAATCTAACAATCTCAACGCAAAGCCGCCAAGACGCTAAGATTTTGACCTTTCCTCGACGGAATCGGCAAGAGTACCATCTGGCGCAGGGGCAATCCTAAAAAAGCCTTGCGGCGTTGCGT
>JAUXWL010000257.1 GCA_030680155.1 Anaerolineales bacterium | reverse complement strand
GCCCGCGCTGGTATCCTGCCCCGCAACTGCGGTCACGGTCGTTGGGTCAGCGCCCTCGGTTTGCGTCCAGCCAGCCGGAACGACACTGGTGAAGTCTGTGTCGGTTTCATCTACGTTGGCGGTGGTTGAGCCGGGCGGGACGGTCGCCGTCCAGTCGCCGTTGGCATCCGTGGTGACTGTGAATGGCGCACCTGTTGAAGGTGTGATGAGGATGTTGACATTGATGAGGTCAGGCTCGGTTCCATCCTGTGTACCATTGCCGTTGGCATCGTAATACAAGTGCCCGGAGACTGTGCCTGTACCAACCGTCACCGTCACATCAACCGAATCGCTATCAGCATAGTCATTCAACGCGCCGCCGGGACCATCAGCACCGGTGCGTTCGCCGGTGACTGTGCCAGCTAGGGTTGTCCAAGTGATGCCCACATCGTTGGTACGGATGTCATTATTTGCGCCGGAGACGGTGACATCGTATTCAATCGCCACAGTACAGCCGAGCGGGATAGAGTCAATGGTGATGTTCAACCCGTCGGCGGTGGAGTTGTCGGTAATGCCCGCAGCGCATAAAGCGGGGGTAAGCGTGATATTGACATTCGTCAAGCCGGACAAGCCAGTTCCGAGCGCGTCGGTGACGGTCACATCGTAAGCGGACACATCACTTTCGGCAGTGTGCGCAATCGTCAGTGTGTATGTGACCGTGTTATCAGACTCAACCGTCGCAGGGGAAACGTTCTTGTTCACATTCAGGGTGGGTTCAACGATGGTTGTAAACGAAGGTGCGGTTGGGTCGGCGACCGTTTCGGTGGTTAAATCATTCGGGTTGGTGTAGGTCAGGGTGGCGGTGTTCGCCAGGGTATCGCCTTCCTGATTCCCGATCACATTTTGAACTTGCGCAACAACCTGGATGGTGAAAGAATTGTTATCCGTATCGCCATCGGCAGTAGTGGTGGTGTCGCCAAAATCAAAGGTCAGGTTGCCGGTTGCGCCCGCAGTGGGAGCAGTGGAAACTGCCGCCGTGCCCGCAAAGCCGGTGGTGTTGAGGGTGTAGGAGACAAATTCCATGCCGGTCGGCAGGGCGTCGATGATGGTCAGGTCGCGCGTCACACCTTCGGGCAGGGTGACTCCAATGGTGTAGGTGACAGTTTCGCCGATGGTGGCAGTGGCTTTGTCGGGATCCTGCTTATCCACCAGGGGCGTGCCGAGGGTGGTACTGACCGTATTGCTGGATGCAATGTAATCGTTCGTGCCGCCAGAGCCGTTGCGTTCGCCGGAAGAAGAGCCAGAAGCGCCCGGAGTCGTGGAGCCGGTGGGGTTGCTGGCGCCCGGTGTGCCGGTTGTGCCGGGCAGGCTGGTGTAGTTGAGTGAAGCGGAGTTGGTGAAGGTGCGTCCCGCCGCGGCAGTATCCACCACGGTTGCGTCAATGGTGACGGTGGCGGTGCCACCCGGATTAAGACAAGTGACTGTTGCCGTGACAGTCGGCGCGCTGTAACTGCCGCTGACCGTTGAAGCCGTGGAACCACATGCGCCACCCGTGGTAGAGCCGCCGACAGTGACCGGCGTCCCCAAAATGGCATTCAAAGTATCGCTAATGCCGATATCGAAGGCCGGGGTGGTGCCTGTGTTTTCGAAGGTGAGCGTGTACTGGATAGTATCGCCCGCGTCGGTGGGGGTGGTGGTCACCGCTTTGGCAATGGAGGTAATGGCAGGTTCCACAATTGTGACCTGCGCGTTATTCGATGTGACCAGATTGGCTCCATCCACTACGACGGTAAAGGTGTTGCCACGCGTATTCGCATCCTGATTGGCGGCATAGTTGCGCACCAAGGTATTGAACTCAATGACCACATACTCGGCACTGGCATCGTTATCGTTATTGGTGATTGTGTCGAGGCTGAAGAGCGGATTATCTCCATGTGGGAAGGGGTTGGTGACAGCACCGCCATCCGCATTGGTGATTGCATCCGCAGGAAGGATAAAGGTCGGCGTGGCTGGGGCAGAGCCGATAATCACGGGGGTTGTACCAATTGTCCCGTCAGAAGAAGAGGCGCATGTCGGTCCGCTGTCACAGATGAAGGCGACTGTCGTCGTCCCATCATTGAGATAGGACATATTCGACACGACGTTCTCCAATACTTGCAGGTCGGATGTGACGCCTTCGGGCAGCTCAATGACGAGGCGGTAACGGATGATTTCGCCAATTGCGACATTTGTGCCGGAGGTGGCATCTTCCGATGTGGCGACCACACTTTTGACAGCCGCAATCACACCGAGTTTGGCGTTTGCCGTGTTGCCATCCCCGCCATTGGTGGAGGTGACGATACCGGTGGCATTGACGTATGTGCCAGCCGCCGCCGCGGTGACTGTGGCAGTAATGGTACAGTCACCGTCAGCAGGAATATCACCATTGGCAAGCGTGATGACTCCGCCGCCTGAAACGCCGGTCATATCGCCATCGCATTGCGGGGTTGTGACATCGCCGGAAAGTGTCATGCCTACAGGCAAGTTATCTGTAAAAGCTACACCGGTAAGCGCCACGCCTCCGTTGGGATTGGTGATCGTGATCGTCAGCGTGGAGGTTCCGCCTTCCGCGATTGGATTCGGGGAGAAGGATTTGGAGATCACGGGCGGCATGATGTTGGTGACCGTCACATCCTCATCGTTTTCCGAACCGTTATCGCTCACCGTAATTTGCGATGTCACCGCAGTGACGGCGTTTTGATAGGTGGCTTCGACCGCATCGCTGAGTTGAAGCGTGATCGTGATCGTGGTGGATGCGCCAACTGCGAGCGTATCCGAGCCGTCCAGCAGGTTGGTGTCGGTGTCGCCATCGTAAAGCGCATTTTCCGTGTAGACGCCCGCATCCACCGATGTAACGGTGTAACCCTTGCCTGCCGCCGCGCCGTTGAAGTCGGGCAGTTCATCCGTCACCTGCAGGTTGGTGAGCGGCTGGTTTCCGGTGTTCTCGACAACGATGACATAGGTCACTGTGCCATTCGGTGTGACGGTGGGCGTGGTGGTTTCCTTATCCACCGTCATCACCCAGATCATGGCGTAGTCTTCCACTTCACCGTTGCTGGCGTCGCCAAAGTAAGCCAGGCTGGGAATATTCGGCTGGGACGGGAACAGGCGGAAGCGGCTGTAGAGCTTCAGGGAGGATTTACTGTTGTCGAACGTGCCAGCCGGCAGGCTGAGGTTGAAGTTGTATGAAGCGGTGGTCACAGAAACGCCGTTAATGAAGCGTTCGCCGCTGTCGCTGAAATCGCCGTCGTCGTTAAAATCCATCCAGGCGTAGAGATAGCCGCTGCCGACCACGCCCACTGTGACGGCGTCGGCATTCGCGCCGTTCGTCCATGCCTGCGGGCTGTTGAAGGTGACGCCGTCTTCGTCGGCACCGTCGCCTGAGGCGTCCACTGTCGGAGCGCCGTTGGTTTCAGTATCCACATCCACCGTCCCGCCGAGATACAGGTTGGGGGTGGATGGAACCGCATGGCGCGCGCCCTGGCTGGAATAGAGGGTCTTGTAGACATCCGGCAGGTCGCCGTAGTCGTAGTAGGGCAGGTCTTGTGCGAAGGCAAAGTCCACGTTCGCAACGTTCGCGTCGGAGATCGTGATCTGCTGGCGGGCGGCAGTGACATACCCGCCGTTGAGGGTGGATGAAATGTTGTTTTGCGGCGTTTCACCCGCATCCGTGGTCAGGGTGAGATACGAGGGCAGCCCGCTGATGGAGACATAATTGTTTCCATTCGGCAAACCGGCAAAGACATAGTTGCCGTTGACAGCCGTGTAAATGGTTTGGAGGGTTTGCAATTCGCCGGGGTCAACGCTGCCATTGCTGTTGTCATCGTTCCACCGCACGAGGGTGACAGCCACGTTTTCGTAATATTCCAATTCCGCATCGTCGCACACGCCGTCCGTACTTGCATCGAGACAGACCGTGCCGCTGATGGCGTAACTGCCGGTGTAGGCATAGCCAAAGTCCACTTTACTGGAGCAGTCGGAGCAGGCGCCCGCCCCAACGTTGGTGACAACGCCGCCAGCGTCCATCGTGACCGTGGTCACGCCGTTGGGCGTGGTCGTGCCGGTATCCGGGTCGTAGGTGGCGGTCACGCCGGAAGGCAAGCCCGCGCCGACCGTAACGGTCCAGGTGGATGCGCCCGTGATCAGCCCGAAACTGTACAAGCCGTCGAGATCGGTGGCGGTGACAAGGGTCGTCCCGCCCGGGTAATTCACGCCGTTGACGGTGACATTATCCGTGGTGACGGCGGTCACGGTAACGCCTGCAAGCCCGGGTTCGCCGGGATCCTGCACGCCGTCGGCGTCGGCGTCGAGCCAGATGTAGTCGCCGAAGAAACCGGCTGTGGGCAGGAAGCCAAAGTCCGCGCCCATGAAATTCGTGCCGGGGAAGATTTGCATTCCGGTACGGGCGTCGCACAGGGCGTAGAAGCCCGTCCAGGGTTCGGGGGATTCGGTGCAAGCGATGCCATCTGTATCCGGGTCGCCGGTGAGCGTCCTGTTTTCCACCGGGGAGCCTGCGCCCGTATCCACCACCGCCACATAGGTATTTTGCGGCAGGCTGGTGAAGAGGTATTTGCCGTTGGCGTCGGTGACGGCGGTGTCATAAGGCGCTCCAGAGAGCGTTTCACCGGGGTCGTAGCGTCCGTTGCTGTTGGAATCGGTGAAGGTGTGAAGGTTGACCGTCACGCCGGGGATGCCGGGTTCGCTGGCTTCCTGCGTGGCATTGCCGTTGAGGTCCCAATAGACGGTATCGCCAAACGAGCCGAGCGGGACGTAGCCGAAATCGGCCAGCAGGTAGGTTTCGGCGCCGCTCACACTGACAGGATGCTTGTTATCGCAGACGGTACATCTGACACCGGGCTGGTCCGGGTCGCCGCTGCCAGCCAACCCCACCAGCGCGCCGCCGGGGTCAAAGTTGGACGGCGCGACTTGCACGATGTAATTACCGGCGGCGAGATTCTCGAACAGGTAGTTGCCGTTGGAGTCGGTGGTCTCGGCGGCGACGAGGGCATCTTCGGGGTCAATTACTCCATCGCCATCCTGGTCTTGGTAAAGGTAGACCACGACGCCTGCGATGCCCGCCTCGGCGGAGCCTTGCGAGCCGTTGCCGTTGGTGTCACGCCAGATGGTATCGCCGATGGAGGCGGAACCTTGCGGCTGGTAGCCGAAATCAACGGTATCCACGCTGGTTGTGGTCAGTTTCACCGCGGCGCGTCCATCCATTGCGCCTTGCGGGTCGGCAGTCAATACATACCCGGCAGGAATGGTGGAAGAATTAACGACCACAATGTAATCATTGCCGTTACCTGCCAGCCCGCTGAACTGGTAAAAACCGCTGGCATTTGTGGTTTGCGTGTCAATCAGTGGCTCGCCAGCATCCAGCGTGTTATTGCCGTTCAGGTCGCGGTACAGGAAAACCTGCACATTTGCAATGCCTTCTTCGCCTGCATCCTGCGTGGCGTTACCGTTCCAGTCCACATAGATCGTGTCGCCAATGGTGAGGCCGCCAGTGTAGCCAAAATTACCGGCTTGCACCAGTTGGTTCGCGGCAACAGAAAAAGTTGTCGTGGTTTGATTATCACAGATGGTGCATTTCACGCCCGGCTGGTCGGGGTCGCCCGATTGCGACATGTCAGAAGGTGAAGTGACAACAACGTAATACCCGGCGGCGGGCGGGACATCGCCAAAGGCATAGCGCCCGTTTACATCGGTGGTGACGGTGCCAATCAGGACGTTACTGCTGTTATACAGTTGAACGGTGACAAATTGGATGGGGGTTTCGCCTGCATCCCACACGCCGTCGTTATCGGCATCATTCCAGACATAGCCAACTACTGCGCCCTGCCCGGTGGTCGCGCCGCCATCGCGGTAGCCAAAGCTGACCGCGGTGATGTTTTCACCAGAAACACCATTGACAATGTTGTTAAACGTGGTCAGGTTGGCAGTCGGCAAATTCCACTGACTGTCACCGCCCGCGCCACCGTCGCCATTGCCCGCGGCGGTGGTTTCCACGCTATTGGTGGTGAAGTTGGGCGGCAAGGTGGCGGTATTGATAATCACATTGTAGAAACCATCGCGCAACCCGGTAAAGGAATACGCGCCACCCGTGGCAAGTGTGCCTGCGCTGGTATATTGGGTGCTAATCTTTTGCCAGGTGCCGTTATTCGTGCCGCTGGTACACGGCTGGTTTACCGCACCGGCTGTCGGGAGCGGCAAACCCGTCAGGTTGCTGATACAAGCCCACAACTGCACTTCGACACCGGGGATGGCTGTATCCCCCGCGCTGTGCCCAGTACCCGCCGTCCAGGTACCGGGCACATTGGTATCGGCAAAGACATGCCCGGAAATCGAGCCGGAGGCATTGACACCCACAGTAGCAGTGTCACTGTCATCATTGACATCGCGCCCGCTCAGGAATTTTGCGCTGGTGACCGAGGCGGTGTTGGTGGTGCTGGCAGTGGTTGTCAGGGCTTTGAATGTAACCGTAACCACTTTGGTCTGACCGGGATACAAAGGACCGACATTGTCCCAGGTAAGCGTACCAGCCGGGGTGGAAGAAGAAACCGGCGGGACCGCCGAAACAAATTGCAATACGGCCGGATCGTAGGTATCAGTTAACGGAAGCGGGTTGATGATGCTATCGCCATCGGCACAGGAGGGGTCATCCGTCGTAACGCGGAAGCCAAGCGCATCCACCAAAATGGCTGAACTGTCTGCGCCGCCGACCTTGTTGGCTTCCACTTCCAAAGACAGCAAGGCAAAGTCATTCCAGTCCCATGTGCCGCCGGGGGCGTTGGCAGTAGGAATTTGGCGGATAAAATAGCCCTTATTCGCCTCGCTGGGAGCAAAAGCGTTGGATTCGGCAGTTGTAAAGGTTGTAGTCCATGCGAGTGCCGTACCGGGTGCGCGCACAAGAATGGTATCGTCAACCAGATAGTTGTTAAAGTAAATGGAAATCAATGTTTCCACTTTGGTAATGTTAGCAGTGTACCCGGCACCGGAATAAACCGAGCCAGTCAGCACCTTGTTACTGCCCGTGCCAAAGTCGCCGGTGGCATACGTCAGGTTGGGTGCGCCAATCGCATTCGTCGGGTTGGTGTAGTTTTTGGGGTTTGCAAGCGTTGTGGCGTTGCTTGCCCACAGGTCATACACACAGAAACCAGCCGGCGTGCCATCGCCCGGGCGGGTGTTATTCAAATCAATTCCGAATGTGACCAGTTCATTCAAAACCGCCGGGTTGGGCGTTTTGAGGAACTTGTCCACGCGCAGGGTGGGACCAAAGCCAAAATCTGCCAGTACATAATTTTGGTTTGCCGCCAGCGTGACTGCCTGATACTCGCTGGTCGTCAGGCTATAGCCCGTCGGCAATTGCGGGTCGAGGGTATCCACCATCACTATGTAGTTGCCGGGCGGCAGGTTGTTAAAATTGTAATTGGAAAGAGTCGTGCCAGAAGTTTCGGTCTGCATAATCAGCGGCTCGCCGACATCGAGTTTGCCGTTGCCGTTGGCATCGTAATACAGGTAAACCGTAATGCCGCTAATGCCGCTTTCACCGGTCTGGCTGGCGTCACCATTCACATCTGCCCAGACTGCGTCACCAATCGAACCGTTGCCCGTCACCAGCGTGGTATGCGTATCTTCCTCGAAACACCCCCCCGTGCCGAGTTTGATGCAGGCGGTGTTTTCGATCACCGGCGCGGAATAACCGCCCGGCACAAGCGCGTTAAACGAGACCGTGCCGGTTACGGCATCTCCCGAGGCGGGGCTTTCGATGGCTTCCTCCAGCCACCACTGGATCATCACCAGGTTATTCGGAGCGGTGCTGGTTACCGTGCCGGGATCGGTCGTGGACCAGGTCGCCCCGCTGTCGGTGGAATACAGGCGCGTGGCGGAAACGGAGCCCGGGGAGTAATTGGTCATCGTCACTGTTGCGCTCGCGCTCCCGCCCACATATTGCAAGCCGCTCGGCACGGTCTCCTGGAATACCAGCGGCATCCCCAGCGAAGGATTGCCGACAAAGATCGTTTGTGTGTCGCCGGGGTCAGGGTCAAGATCGGGCAGGGTGAAGGTGATGGAATAATTCATCGTGCCGCCCAAACCGATGGTCGCCTGCCCGGTTTTATCCAGCGTCATATTCGACTGGCGGCTTTGCAGCGGCGGGATGCCCGCGCCAAAGTCCGCGTTGAATTTTTCGTTATCGTAGCCCGAAGCCACTTCCTGGTAGGGCGTCAGGCTGACGGCGCATGCGCCGTCCAGCGCCGCGTATTCGTAATACACCAAACCGACCGCGCCGGTATTGTTCGAAGGAATGTTCTCGAAATACAATTGATCGAGAAACGGGATCAATAACTCCGTGCCGTTATTCAGTTTGACAATAACGATGCCGTACGAGCGCACCAGGCGGAAACAACCCGCGTCATAAAGGGTGTGGTCGCCAATAGGCTGCACCCAGGCGTTGCGGTCCGGAACGCCGTCGCCGTTGTTGTCGAACCCAAAGCCGACGTTGCCAAAGTCGTACCAGATGCCCTGGCTGGTGATCGTTTCACCCGGATAAGCCGCATTTCCGCCGCCGGGGGTGATGGTGTCCCAGCCAAGTAATTCATCAATGGCATTCTTATATACATCCGGAACTTTGTTGTCGCCGTTGGGCCAGATTTTGTTTGCCATGGCGGAAATTTCGTTGCGCATGGTGACCGGACGCCAAAGATGCGAAGGCGTCCCGCCGGTGGCGCTGGAGGTCGCCCAAAAATGGTAGGGCAGCCACAAATCATCCCAGGGTTTGATGCTCCCTCCCGTCACCGAGACCCAACTGCCGTTGATGTTGGCTTTGCGCGGGTAGGAAACCAGCCAGTATTGCGTGCGGCATTCGCCCGGCGCAAGCGTGCCGACATAGCGCGAGGCGTCCCCCGTTTTGGAGACAGAACCGCTCTCATGGTTAAGGCTGAAGGACAGACCGCCAAAATCGGTGGTAATGTCGAACGCGTCGGGGTCAACCAGGTGGGGATGCTGCGCCGCGAAATCGGGATCGGTGAGTTGGTTGCGAACCGCGTACGTACCGGGCGTGCCGGTTGCCGTACCCGGGTCGTAATCGCCGATGTACGCCCAGACGTCGGTCATCGTCGCGCCGCTGGCATTGCAGAACTTTGCTCCCAATGTAGCGGAAGAAGGACCGTATGAAGACGGCGCAAGAACGTTGGAATCGACGATTAGGTTGTATGCAGCAATGGGCTCAATGGTAAGTCCCCCGGAAGTAAAACTTGGATTGACTGGCGTAACGTACGGATTAATATCTGCATTGACCCGCGCTTCGCGATCCCCCGGAAGAGAAGGCGCAAATTGATCCTGCGATACGATTTCATAGCCGCCTGGGGCGGGGTCCGGCCCAGGTGCAGCGGCGGCTGACTGACTGCCAGAATCAGCTTCTCCATGGGGCGGGTCGAAAGATTCCGCCCGGTCGGATATCGTCGAACCATCTTGCGCGGCGTTCGATGTCGCCGCTGCATGCGCCGACTGAAACGGAACAAGCGATAAGACAAACGCAATATGAATTGCAAACTGAATCCCCCGCATAAACCCTTTTTTCGACATACCAGCCTCCAAATATTTGTCAGCCGGCAAATGCCGACTGATTAAATAATAAAGCGGCCGGTTTCGCTCCTTGCTCGCCTGAACCTTTACCTGAAAAAAACTAACAAAAAACCAAATAATGCCTGATCAGGAAAAGCGACCAAATTGAGGGTCAGGGTCTTCGCATCCGCAATCATACTTAAGTACTATAATTTTGAGCGGATTTTACAGTTATGTTGTCTTTCTTGCAAGGATATCAATTATCATATTTGTTTGGTTGAAAATTTGTATGGACATTTCTGCTCCTTGCGCCGTCCCCGGCGCAAGATTTCCTCGGAAAAACGCCGCCGGGGACGGCGGCTTGAGCGCATCATGTACGGTAGTTTCTTTTTGTGTTCATTATTCCCGCTACACCCGGCGCGGTCATGTTGATGGTCGCGTCCTTCGTACTCGACCATCAACATGACCAGCAACCCATTCCTTAATTCAACGGCAATCCCAGTGAAGCCAACTTCTCCTGGGTGGGATAGCCTTTCTCGTCCCAGCCGCGCTCTGTGTAGAAATCGGGCAGCATCTTGTCGAGTTCCACAACCCTGCCCCTGGCGGGACCGTCGGGAAGCGGCTCGTGCAACATGCGGTACGGGAGCGTATCCCACTCAGGACCCGAGCCTGCTTTGATGAGGAACATACGCTCGAGCGTGTAGACGCGGTCGGCGGCTTGCATCACTTCTTCGGGAGTATAGCCCGCGCCCGTGGTCAGGTTCATCATTTCAGAAAGCACGCGCGGCAGAATCAAACGCTCCTTGTCGAAGACGTAGCGAATGGCGACGAACACGCACAGACCCGAAGCATCGATCAGCGCGAATGAGTCCTGGAAGTGTTTGACGAGCTCAGATTTGCCATCTGTCGAGAGCGGATTTTCCTTGACGGGCACGCCGAAGACTTCTTCGTAGGCAACGTCACCTTCCATGTGGGATGCGCCCTTGTTGGACGTGGCGTACAGCAAACCCATACCCTGCGAACCGCGCGGATCGTAGCCGGGGAATTCCTGTTTACGTGTGGTCACGGCGAGTTCGGGATGACCATATTTTTCTGCGAGGCGATAACTTCCCATCGCCAGGTCTTTGCCAAAGCCCTCGTTGTACGCCATCAATTTGATCATCGCGATCATCGCGTCGTGGTCGCCAAATTTCAACGGCATCCCGATCAGGTCTTCACTGAGAAATCCTTTTTCGTACATTTCCATCGCGACGGCAATCGTCATGCCCGTGGTGATGGTATCCATGCCGAATTCGTTGCACAGATAATTTGCCTTCACCAGCGCAGCAAGATTGCTGACACCGCAGCCCGTGCCCAGCGACGAAATCGTTTCATATTCAGGACCTTCGCCCTTGCCTTTGTATGGACCATCGGGCACTTCGGTCAACCGTCCGCATGAAAGCGGACAGCGGTAACAAGGCGTGTGTCGGATCAGATATTGGTCTTTGAGCGCATCACCGTCGATGTTATTCACGCCTTCAAACGTCCCTTGCAGGAAATTGCGCGTCGGTAAAATGCCAAGCGTATTCGTCACCTGCGGCACATACGACGTGCCATAAATGCGCATGTTCGAGCCCTTCTTCACATCCGCGCCGACCTCTTTGGAAGTACCCACACTCAACGCGCGCATCCCTTCGGGGTTATGCAGCGCAGGGTTTTTATTTCCCATCGCTACAACAGCCTTAAGGTTTTTACTGCCCATCACTGCGCCCACTCCAGAACGAGCCGCCGCGCGATGTTTATCGTTCATGATGGCCGCCATCAGCGCGAGATTCTCGCCCGCAGGTCCGATACAGGCGACGCGCGCTTCGGCGGATGTTTCTGCCTTGAGGATATCCGTCGTCTCATGCGTATCCTTGCCCCACACATGCGCCGCGGACTTAATTTCGACCTGGTCCTCGTTCACCAAAACATATACCGGCTCTGACGCTTTGCCCTCAAAGATGAACATGTCGAAGCCCGTGCGCTTCATCCATGTGGGGAATTCGCCACCCGAGTTGGAGTGCGCCAGCGCGCCCGTCAGCGGCGACTTGGTGACGACCATATAGCGGTTGCCTGTCGGCGCAGGAGTGGCGGTCAATGGTCCCGTGGCAAAGATGAGCATGTTCTCCGGCGAGAGCGGCTCCGCCATAGGATTCATTTCCTTGTACATATAATGGATCGCCCACCCGCGCCCGCCGAGGTAATCGCGCGCGATCTTGGGGTCTACGTCTTCGGTAGTGACTTTTCGGGTGGTGAGGTTTACGCGTAGGATTCTGAGGTGCCAGCCGTACATGGGAACTCCTTGGGTTGAGGGTTTGAAAGTTGGAAAGTTGCAGGTTGAAGGTTGAAGGTTGAAGGTCAAAAGTCAAAGGTCAAAGGTCGAAGGTCAAAGGTCTTCCTTTGTGTCCCTTCGTGCCCTTCGTGTTTAATTTTTTTATCCGCCGGCGATTGCGGAAAATGCTGTGACCATGTCACCTTCTTGAAGAGGCGTGGACATGTCCACCGTGATGCCGTTTAACACAATCACACTTTCATCATTAAGGGGGATGTCAAAGCGGGAGATGGCGTCGTAGACCGTTGTGCCTGCGAGGACGTCCAACTCTATCACGCCATGCTTCGCTTCAGGCGGCAGGGCATCGCGATAGTTGGCGATCATTTTGATACGGATCATCATTTGTGAATTTTACCGCTTATTTTCAAGAACAATGTACTTTTTGAAGTGTTACGTCCGCCGTGTTTAATCTTCAAATTTACATGATTATGCGCAGCAATTCCAAATCTGAATCTAACAATCTCAACGCAAAGCCGCCAAGACGCTAAGATTTTGACCTTTCCTCGACGGAATCGGCAAGAGTACCATCTGGCGCAGGGGCAATCCTAAAAAAGCCTTGCGGCGTTGCGT
>JAUXWL010000675.1 GCA_030680155.1 Anaerolineales bacterium | reverse complement strand
CTCTTCCGCCCGAAGCAATCCCCGAGATTGTTGGAGATTGCTTCGCCGCTAAGAGCAAGAGCGCGGCTCGCAATGACGGGAATAAATTGAAGGAGATTTCTGAATGAACATCGTAGTAGCAATTAAACATATCCCCAGCATTGCCGATGACCTGCCTGTCAAAGGCAATAACGTGGACTTCGACTCGGTCGATTTCGTGCTCAATGAATTCGACGAGCAGTCCATTGAGCAGGCAGTGCTGGTGAAGGAAGCCGTCGGAGGGACGGTGACTGTCATCGGGGTGGATATGATCGGGGAACTGGATGGCGTCCTCCATCTTGCGCTTGCCAAAGGCGCGGATAAGGCGGTCAAGATTACGGGGGATGATCCCGCCGCGGATTCACATCAGCAAGCCAAATGGCTGGCAGAGGCAATCAAGGGCATGTCAGCAGACATTGTCTTCGCGGGTGTGCAAGCGTCGAATGATCTTGACGGTCAGATCGGACCGATGATAGCCGCTCATCTCGACATGCCGTACATCGGCGGTGTCAGTTCGGTGGAAGTCGCAGGTGATTCTGCCACGGTCAATAAGGAATTTGCAGGCGGGGTCGGCGCAAAATATTCTGTGAGCCTGCCAATGGTGGTTGGCGTGCAGGCATCTGTCAAGCCGCCACGCTATGCGCCTGTGAGCAAAGTCCGCCAGGTGGCGCAGACCGCGACGATTGAAAAGGTTGCCCCATCCGGTGATGCGACTTCGGGATTGGCTTTCAAGAAGATGGCTCCGCCTGTGGTGACTGGTCATGCCGAGATGATCGAGGGTTCATCGAAGGAAGTTGCGGCGAAGATTGTGGAGTTGTTGAAGAGCAAAGGCTTAGCGTAGTCGGCGTTCTCTAACGCCGAGCGTGGACGTTAGAGAACGTCCACTACGCATAGAGGAGATAAACATGAGCAACGATGTACTCGTAATCACCGAACACATGGATGGAAAATTTTCCGATGTGTCGTTTGAAATGGTTGGAAAAGCCAAAGAGTTGGCGTCCGCTTTGGGCGGGCAGGCAGTTGCGGTCGTGGTCGGAGGCGGGGTTTCATCCAATGTATTCGCTTCTGATTCCACGATCCATGTGGATGATGCGGCGTTGAGTCAATTCAATCCCGAAGCGTATGGAAAAGTGATCGAGGCGTTGGTCAAGGAGAAATCTCCGCGGCTGGTGATGTTCGGCTGGACAGCCACAGGTATGGATATAGCCGCATGGCTTTCGGCACGACTCGGCAAACCGTGCGCGGCGTATGTGAAAAATATCGGCGCGGATTTGACGATGAGCTGCCAGGCGTACGGCGGTAAGATGGTTGCGGATGTTTCGCCCGAAGGCGACATGGCAATTGCGGCGGTGCTGGCGGGTTCATTTCCCGTGGAAGCGGGGCAAGGCTCGACGGCTGCAACACAAATCGCTTCACCTGTTGCATTGGATGGGCTGAAAACAAAATTCGTCGAAGCCATCAAACCCGCAGGCGGCGATGTGGACATCACCGCGCAACAGAAACTTGTCTCGATTGGACGCGGTATCGGTAGCAAAGACAATGTGGAACTCGCGGAAGAGTTGGCGGGCAAACTTGGCGCAACAGTTTCATCATCACGTCCCGTTGTGGATGCGGGTTGGCTGCCGCGCACTCGCCAGGTGGGCAAATCGGGTTTGAAGGTCAAGCCGAAGTTGTATCTCATGCTCGGAATCTCTGGCGCGCCTGAACATCTCGAGGGCATGAAGAGCGCCGAGTTGATCATTGCGGTCAATACCGATAAAAAAGCGCCGATCTTCAACGTGGCGCATTACGGCGCGACAGCAGATCTGTTTGAAGTTGCGGAAGCGATGTTGGAACTACTTTAGGTAATTAGGGATTAGGCGATTAGGAATTAGGAATTGTGGTTTTCATAATTCCTAATTCATCATTCATAATTCCTAATTTTTTTCGGGAGGGTACGTTGCTAACACTGGTTGAAAAAATCATATTCATTTTGTTGGCGTTGGTTGCGGCGGGGTTCACGTTTCACGGATTCAAAACCATCATCGACTCGGTTCGCAAGGGGCGACCCGCGCCTGAGTTGAAGAACATTCCAGGCAGCCTGCTCAAAGCGGGTGTTGCAGTTTTGCTCCAGCAGACCATTTTCAAAGCGCGTAAAGTTCTCAGCGCCATCCACATGGGACTGTTCTTTGGTCTCATCACCTACGCCTTCGTCAATCTTGTGGATGTGCTTGAAGGGCTCATCCCTGGCTTCGAGTTGACGTATGGCGGCAAGCATCTCCCCAATGCGCCCACGGGTCTCATCAACGCTTTCAATCTCATCGCGGATGTGATGAGCGGATTTTTGCTGATTGCCATTACCGTATTTCTTGTGCGCCGCTTCATCGTCAAAGACAAGGCGCTCGATTACCGCGACAATGTTTTGCTGAATCCCAAAGTCAAGGCAGGCGGGCAGAAAACAGATTCGCTCATTGTTGGCGTGTTCGTCATCATGCACGTCGGTGCGCGTCTGATGAGTCAGGGATTCCGCCTTGCCGATGGCGCAGATCCATTCATGCCAATTTCAAGTTTTCTCAACAGCATTTTTGGCGCGTCTGAAATGGGCGTGCATGTCGCGTGGTGGGTCAGCATTGGCTGGGTGATGTACATCATCCCTTACCTCTCGCGCAGCAAGCACACGCACTTCTTCATGTCGCCTGTCAATCTCGGGCTTGCCAAGCAAAATCCGCGCGGGCAGTTCGACCCAGCGATTCCGCTCAAAGTGATCGAGGGGCAAAAGTTCGACCCTGGCGCGAAACAGATTTACGACCTCGCATGGACGCGCGTGATGGACGCCTATGCCTGCGTGCAATGCAATCGCTGTCAGGATGTCTGCCCCGCAAACTTTCAGGGACGTCCGCTCTCCCCTTCTGCATTGGAAGTGAACAAGCGTTATCTTCTCAAGGAAGCGACCTTCGGCTCTCACCCCGACCGACTCCTGCTTCCGCTTACTGAGACAGTGATCTCCCCTGAAGCCGTTTGGTCTTGCACAACTTGTTACGCCTGTGTCCGCGTGTGTCCTGTCGGCAACGAACCGATGGCAGACATCGTGGACATCCGCCGCCGCATGTTAATCGACGGTTACGAAATCGACAGCGGCGTGCAGAACGCGTTGCAGTCGCTCGCCACCAACGGCAACTGGATGAACAAAGGCAAACGTCTGCGTGGACGCTGGGCAAAGGAAATGGAATTCCCCGTCAAGAACGCCACCGAAGAACTTGTGGAGCATTTATGGTTCGTCGGCGATACCGCTTCGTTCGATGAGCGCGTGATCCCAAATACAAAAATGGTCGCGCGGATTTTCAATCAAGGCGGCTTGGATTTCGGCATTATGTACCAGAACGAATCCAACTCTGGCAACGACGTCCGCCGCGTGGGTGAAGAAGGTCTGTTCGAGCAGTTGGTCGAACAAAATATCGAAGCCTTCGGCAAGGCGCAGTTCAAGCAGATCGTCACCACAGATCCGCACTCGTTTAATACTCTGAAAAACGAGTATCCGCAATTTGGCGGGAAGTTTGAAGTCAAGCATTACACCGTGACCTTGCTTAAGTTGTTCGAGGAAGGCAAGTTGACGGTCAAGAATAAACTGTCGAATTACAAAGTCACCTTCCACGACCCGTGCTATCTCGGTCGCTACAACGGCGGATTCACCGCTCCGCGTAAGTTGCTCGAACTGCTCGGCGTGGAATTCCACGAAATGCCGCGCAATTGCGAGAACTCATTTTGCTGTGGCGCAGGCGGCGGTCAGATCTGGATGGGCAAGGTCGCGCCTGGGGAACGCCCTGCTGAGAACCGAATCAAGGAAGCGTTGAGCACCTTCAATGAGAGCGCAAGCGAGAAGACACAACTCTTCATCGTCACCTGCCCGAAGGATATGGTCATGTACTCGGATGCGGTCAAGACGACGGGTAACGAAGGCAAGATCGAAGTCCGCGACATCGTTCAATTGGTGGCAGAAGCCGTCGGTGTGGAAGAGCCCATTCCAACCCCCGCCGCCGCGTAGCGGACGTTCTATAACGTCCGCGGGTTGCGCAAAGGAACAATACAATCATGTATCCCCGAAATCGCGTAGAAGGCTCGGTCTTTTACATCACAACGAACATCTATCGCCGTCTGCCGATTTTCGCCAGCCCATCCTTCATCATGCCGATTCTGGACAGCCTGAATTTCTACCGTTACCAGTTCAAATGCAAACTTTTTGGCTACGTAATCATGCTCGACCACCTGCACTTACTGGTTTACCCAACTGGAGAATCGTCAGTCATTTCGGATTTTATGCGCGACTTCAAGCGTTTCACTTCTGGAAGGATCGCAAGGCAGGCTGAGTTGGAAGGGAAAGCGGAATGGGTTGCTCATTTTCAAGAATCGGGCGAAGAGACGAAGCGAGCCGAAAAGAAAGTCTGGCAGGATTCATTTTGGGAGCAATCCATCTATTCGGATAAATTCATGCGTGAGAAGTTGAATTACATCCACTTGAACCCCGTCCGCGCGGGGTTGGTGGATGATCCGGCAAAATATCCGTATTCGAGTTATCGGAATTACGAGTTCAACGACAATACGTTGCTCGAGATTGATAAAGATTGGTAATATGACGCGTAGCCGACGTTCTCTAACGTCGGGATTGGTTTCATGTCACCGATACGGCGCTAGAGAGCGCCTGCTACGCAAGGACAATGGATAATGTTCAAATGTCCGTATTGCGAGTTTAGCGGTAAGAGGTCAGAAGTCCATAATCACTTGGCGGAAAATCACGGTGATACGCTGGGTGTGCGCGTGGATGAGTTTACGGGTCACACGTTCTACATTGTGACGTGTCCTGTGTGCGGCGCGAGTTATGAACAGGTCACAAAGAAAGCGCGCCGTGACCCGAGTTTTGTGCAAGAATATGAGTATGAGATTCGGTTGGTTGTTTTCGATTTGCTTTTGTATCACATACAAGGCGAGCACGGATAGTACCGCAACTTTCAAGTTGCGATTGGCGGCGACATAAACCCCCTACGGGGACGATGTGTCGCGGTACGAAAAGTAGCGCAAGATTCATCTTGCGAATGGCGCAGAAGCAACATAAATGTTGCGGTACAAAACAAAGGAGAATAACATGGCAACAGTTCGTGGATGTAACATTCCTGAAAATCTATACTACTGGGTGGAGAAGCACGCCTGGGCGCTGCCCATGGACGATGGCGCGGTGAAAATTGGAATCACCGATGTGGCGCAGAATCTGGCGAAGGGGATTGTCAATGCCACGCCGAAGGACACGGGGCGCACCGTGCAAAAAGGCAAATCGGCGGGGACGCTCGAAAGCGGCAAATGGGTGGGACCTGTCACCTCGCCTGTGACGGGTGAGATCGTGGAGGTGAACGAAGCGATGAAAGCCAAACCTTCATTGATAAATAGTGATCCATACGGTGAAGGCTGGTTCGTCAAAGTAAAGCCCACCGATTGGGCTGGCGAAAGCGCCGCACTGCTGACAGGTGAAGCCGCAGTGGCGGCGTATCAGAAGTTTATGGAAGAGCAAGGGCTCAATTTCGAGTAATCAGTAATCAGTAACCAGTTCAGTCGAAGACTGATTACTGATTACTGATTACTGGTGACTGATAACTGGTGACTGATAACTGTGATCTTCTACGCCTGTGACATCCCCGAAGACCTGACCTACGACATCGAACGCGATGTATGGATTCGATTCGACGGCGATGTGGCGACTCTCGGCATGACCGACGTCGCGCAGACGCGCTGCGGCAAATTCGCGGCGCTTAGCTTTCGAGAGGTCGGCAAAAAGGTTGTGCAAGGCAAGGCATTGGCGACGATTGAGTCCGCCAAATGGGTGGGACCGTTCCCTGCTCCATTCTCATGCGAGATTGTGGCGGTGAACGAAGAAGGTTTTGAAAGAAATATTTTGCTGGCAAACAAGGAGCCGTACACCGATGGCTGGCTTGTAAAAGTAAGACCGACCAATTTGGAAAATGAACGCGGTCATTTGGTGACGGGTGACGAAGCGGTTGAAAGATATAAAGAGAGAATTAGAGAATTGAAGGTTAATTGCTTGAGGTGTATTGACTAATCATATGTCATTGCGAGGAGCGCTCTTTGCGACGAAGCAATCCCCGACCAAGTGTGAGATTGTTCACCGTACTTGCGTACGGCGCAAGTGTCGTCGGGAAGAACACCCTCCTCGCAATGACATAACATCAAAGAGGTAACCCATGTCCAACCAAACGAATTCGTACGAGATTCCGTCAGACCGCGCCTATGACCGCGAACATCACATGTGGGCGCAATTCGATTCTGCCAGCGGCGATGTATTCATCGGCATTGACACGCTTGGGCTGGCGTCGCTGGGCGATCTGGCGTATGTCACATTGAAAGAAGTTGGTAAGTCGGTGAAACGCGGCGAGTCGATGGGAACATTGGAAGCCGCGAAAATGACAGGCGATTTGATCGCTCCCGTCAGCGGGGCGATTGTGGCGCGCAACGATGCGACCGTCGGCAACCCTGGCTTGGTTAATCAATCGCCCTACGCGGATGGCTGGATGATTGTCATCAAACCCAGCGATTGGGAGAATGAATCAGCGCAGTTGGTTTCGGGGGAAGGTCTGCCCGCGTGGGTGGAGGCAGAAGTCAAGCGCTATAAAAGTCAGGGATGGATTGATTGATGAAGATGAGTACGGCAAGATTTAACTTGCCACTTACGCGCAACATGAATGTTGCGGCACTGAGGCTTTTATGAATTGGCGACTAATCACAGACGACAACGTATCCCCCTCCTTCGGTCTCGCGGCG
>JAUXWL010000674.1 GCA_030680155.1 Anaerolineales bacterium | reverse complement strand
TGGGGCTTGTTGCGCTGGTAAACAGGCAGCTACCAGGAATACGAGCGCAATCAAAATCATGGTTTTTTTTATCATAATATGGTTCTCCTTTTGCAGTGGCGGGCAGGGCAGGTTTCAGAAAACCCACCCTGCCTCGGTAGCTTTATCTTACTCTGAATCGCCGGAACCGATACCCAGCGGTTTCCACTTATTCTCATCCTTTAAGCGATGTTCGATGCCGTCGCGGTTATGGAGTACATCAAAGCCTTCGGGCTTGATGAACATTTCGTCGCCGTCGAGCAAGCCTGTGAGACCGCTCTGACCGGGTTCGGGGCGTTTCAAGCCCTTGTACTTTGCCGCATCGGCAGGGATGTAGTCGGTGGGCTCTTCGTAGGTGGTGACGTAGCCCTCGTAGTTGCGCAGGATGACCTTGTGATCAGACATACTCAACAGGTAGTTGGGCATCAGCGGGATCTTTCCGCCGCCGCCCGGCGCATCCACGATGAATTGCGGGACGGCGTACCCGGAGGTATGTCCGCGCAAGCCTTCCATGATCTCGATGCCCTTGGCAACCGGCGTGCGGAAGTGTCCCGCGCCTTCGACCAGGTCACATTGATACAGGTAGTACGGGCGCACACGAATGCGGACCAAATCATGCACCAGTTGACGCTGGACGTGGACGTTGTCGTTCACGCCTGCCAGCAGCACAGACTGATTGCCGAGCGGGATACCTGCCTTTGATAGACGGTCTGTAGCTTCGGCAAGTTCCCTGGAAATCTCATTGGAATGGTTGACGTGGATGTTCAGCCACAGCGGATGGTACTTCGCCAGCATGTCCACCAGTTCCTGCGTGACACGCATCGGCATAAAGACTGGCACGCGCGAACCGATGCGGATGATCTCAATGTGCGGAATTTCGCGCAGGCGGGAAAGTAACTCTTCGAGAATCTTCGGCGCCAGCACCAGCGGATCGCCGCCGGAGAGCAGCACGTCACGCACTTGCGGGGTGCGCTTGAGGTATTCGATCTGCATCTCGAATTCTTCGCGCTTGAAGGTCTGGCCGGGATCGCCGACGATGCGCGAACGGGTGCAGTAGCGGCAGTACGAGGCGCATTGGGTCGTGACCAGCATAAGCACTCTGTCAGGATACCGGTGAACAAGCCCGGGCACGGGAGAGTGGCGGTCTTCCGCCAGCGAATCCTCCATCATGGCGGTGAAGGATTGCAATTCCTCCGCAACGGGGATAACCTGCTTGCGGATGGGGTCGTGCGGGTCGTCAGGGTCGATCAGGGAGATAAAGTAAGGCGTCACATCCACCCGGAATAAGCCCTGGGTTTGCAGCGCCTTGCGCTCGCTTTCGGTGAGCGGCAAAACTTTTTCGATATCTTCCGCCGTATTCAGGCGGTTACTCAATTGCCAGCGCCAGTCGTTCCATTTTGCATCAGGCACATCGGCATATATTTTTGCGCGTTTTGAAACAAACTCGGTTTTCATGGTTCCTCCATCATTAAAGCAGCGGATACGATAATCAGGGATTCTCTACCGTACACGCAAACCCTAAAGCCTGTCCTGAGCTTGTCGAAGGGGTCTCCTTTTCCTTCGCAGATTCTCGATTCGCCGAAAAGACCTTTAGGGTTTCTTTGCGAGGAAAATGTACGGTAGAGAAATCAGGGATTAAAAAATCCTGCCGGCAGAGGGGGGTCATGGTCGGGCCGAAAAAAACCTGCGAACTTTACAGCCATGAACATTATTGTAAAAGCAAACAGAACGCGGGTCAATGTCCCCCCCTTTCAAGTGTACAATTGGCAAAAAGGAGAACCCATCATGGCAGTTGAAGGCAAT
>JAUXWL010000256.1 GCA_030680155.1 Anaerolineales bacterium | reverse complement strand
ACGCAACGCCGCAAGGCTTTTTTAGGATTGCCCCTGCGCCAGATGGTACTCTTGCCGATTCCGTCGAGGAAAGGTCAAAATCTTAGCGTCTTGGCGGCTTTGCGTTGAGATTGTTAGATTCAGATTTGGAATTGCTGCTTTTTCCACCTCTGCCTTGCATCTCACTGAGGGATATAGTAAACTAGCGCCCATGAAATTCACTTCCGCTTTCCCAATGGCGCCAATGACCATGTTGATGTCCATGCACAGCATAATGCGAATGGACATGTCCTGCTGCGCCAAGTGGAAAGCACGTTAGTTCGTCCTACCTGAAAAAAACGGGCTGTCCATTTCGCGGACAGCCTTTTTGTTTTAGCCTTTAGCGATTAGCTGTTAGCTAAAAAATGATCGCTAAAAGCCAAAAGCTAACAGCCAATCGCTCTCCAAAGGAGAAAATCCTATGTCTCAAACCATCCTAGTCGCCGTCGCCTGGCCCTATGCCAATGCCGAAATTCATGTAGGCAATATCACGGGTTCACACCTGCCCGGTGACATTTTCGCCCGCTACCACCGCCTCAAGGGGAACAAGGTGCTGATGATTACCGGCACCGACTCGCACGGCACGCCCGTCACCATGAGCGCGGACAAACTCGGTAAGCCCGTCGAGGAAGTGTATAAATCTTTCCATGAGGGTTTCATCGAGTTGTTTCAACAGATCGGCATCACCTACGACCTGTACACCACCACGCACAGCGACAACCACTTCAAGGTCTCGCAGGCGATGTTCCTTGCCTTGCAGAAGAACGGATTTTTATTCCGCGAGTTCAGCAAGCAATGGTACTCGCCCAGCGCGGGAAAATTCCTGCCTGACCGCTACGTGGAAGGGACCTGCTACATCTGCGGCTTCGAGGGCGCGCGCTCGGACCAATGCGATAACTGCGGTAACGTGCTCGAACCCGAGAAGTTGAAAAATCCGCGCGCGAAGACCGGCGATGGCGCGCTCGAATTGCGTGATACCGAACATTTCTACCTTGACCTTTCCAAGCTCGAACCCGAAGTCAAGAAGTTTTTGCAATCACGTTCGGGTCACATGCGTGATACGGTTCTGGGCGAATCACTGCGCAAGATCGAAAGCGAAGGACTCAAAGCACGCTCCATTACTCGCGACCTCGATTGGGGTATTCCTGTTCCGATTGACGAACCAGAATGGAAGACCAAAGTGCTTTACGTGTGGTTCGAAGCCGTCATCGGCTATCTCTCCGCCCCAATTGAATGGAGTCAACTGTCGGGTAGTAAAGAGGCGTGGCGCGATTGGTGGATCAACCCCGCCGCAAAACAATTCCACTTCATTGGCAAGGACAACATCTTCTTCCACACGTCGCAGTGGCCCGCCGAGTTGATGGGCGCGGGCAGCGCGTTCATGGAGTTCTTCGCGGGTGAGCAAAACGCGCCGCTCATCCTGCCGTACGACGTGCCCGCCAATCAATTCATGAACCTCGAATCGCAAAAGATCAGCGGCTCGCGCAACTGGGCGGTCTGGGGACGCGACGTTCTGACCCGCTTCGATGCGGATGCCATCCGTTATTACCTGACGGTCAACATGCCCGAATCAAAGGACAGCGATTGGGACTGGGCGGATTTTGTGGCACGCAACAACAACGAACTCGTGGCGACCTGGGGCAACCTCGCGAACCGCGTGCTGTCGTTCTGTTACAAGCATTGGGAAGGGGTTGTGCCGAATGTGCCCTTCGACACGGCTCAGGGTAAAGTCACGCTTCGCCCCGCGGACCTCGACCTGCTCGCCACCATCGAGGCTGGATTCAACTCTGTGGGCGCAGAACTCGACGCCGTGCGCCTGCGCTCGGCACTGAGCGAGACGATGAAACTCGCCACCGTCGTGAACGTGTATCTTGATGTCAACGCACCGTGGAGCGCAGTGAAGACAGACAAAGACGCCGCCGCCAAAACCATCTACACCGCCCTGAAAGCCATCGACTCATTGAAGGTCATGTTCGCGCCGTTCATCCCCTTCACCTCGCAACGATTGCATGAGTTCTTCGGCTACGAAACGCCGCTCTTCGGCGAGCAATACACCGAAGACGTCACCGACGCCATCGGCACGCACAAGGT
>JAUXWL010000669.1 GCA_030680155.1 Anaerolineales bacterium | reverse complement strand
AACTGCGACACGGCGATAGTCTATGTGCCTGTTACCGCAGCGCCGATCGAAGCCATTGCAGATTACGGAACTTCAGTCAACGGTTATACCGGTGGAACATCCCTGACCAATGTACTGGCCAATGACCTGCTGAATGGCGTGGCTGTGATCCCGTCGGAAGTAACCCTGACCTTTGTCAGTTCCAGCGATCCTGGCGTGACCCTGGTTGGCAGCAACGTGGTTGTTGCAGCCGGAACCGCGGCGGGCGACTACACGCTGATCTACCAGATCTGCGAAGTACTCAACCCGACCAACTGCGACACGGCGATAGTCTATGTGCCTGTTACCGCAGCGCCGATCGAAGCCATTGCAGATTACGGAACTTCAGTCAACGGTTATACCGGTGGAACATCCCTGACCAATGTACTGGGCAACGACCTACTCAACGGCGTGGCGGTGATCCCGTCGGAAGTGACGCTGACCTTTGTCAGCTCCAGCGATCCTGGCGTGACCCTGGTTGGCAACAACGTGGTTGTTGCAGCCGGCACCGCGGCGGGCGACTACACGCTGATCTACCAGATCTGCGAAGTGTTGAACCCGACCAACTGCGATACGGCCATCGTTTATGTGCCTGTTTATACTTGTCCTGAGATACTGACCCAGCCAGTCGGTGGTACCATCTGTGATGGAAATACCTTTAACCTTTCCGTGACAGCGAACGAAGGAAGCAGCCCGGTCACGTACCAGTGGCAGGTTTCTGAAATTGATTGCCTGACAGGATTTATTGATATCCAGGGAGCGACCAATGCCAGTTATACTACATTGCCTCTCCATGCCACCAGCTATTTCAGATGTGTGATTTTACCGTCGAACCCACTCTGTTCACAATTGGAATCATCGTGTGCCGTAGTAACCGTTAATCCACTCGGTCAGGTAAATCAGCCTGAAAGCCAGGTGGTTTGCAATGGTTCAGTTACATCGGTTGCATTCTTGACCATTAATACCGGTGGTACAACTACCTATTCATGGACAAACAACACTACGGGCATAGGCCTAGACGCCACAGGTACAGGTGATATTTCCTTTATCGCCGTCAATACCGGAACTGTGTCAATAGCCGCAACCATCGTTGTTACCCCGGTGTTTACAAATAACGGAGTAAGTTGCACCGGACCATCAAAAACCTTCACCATTACCGTCAACCCTGCCGGGCAGGTGAATGCTGTTGATGACAGGGTAGTTTGCAATGGTTCACTTACAACACCGGTAAACTTCTCCACGGTCAATACCGGGGGGAATACTACTTATGCCTGGACCAATGATATGCCGGGTATCGGACTTGCATCGGCTGGTACGGGTAACATTGACGCCTTTACTGCAGTCAATACAGGTTCTGCACCAGTTGTTGCCACGATAACGGTAACACCGACTTTTGAAAAGAAATCGGTGAGTTGTGAAGGTATTTCCAAAACCTTCACCATAACCGTCAATCCAACCGGTCAGGTAAATGCTTCTGCAAGCCAGACCGTTTGCAAAGGCGCACTTACAACTGCCGTTGTCTTTACAACGAACAACACAGGCGGGACCACTTTATACACATGGACAAACAACGCGGCCGGAATAGGTCTTGCGGTTAATGGCTCAGGCAGCATCCCGGCGTTTATTGCCACCAACAGCGGCACTGCACCTCTGGTTGCCACGCTAACAGTGACACCGCATTTTACCTACGGAATGCAATCCTGCGACGGGCCGGCTGAGATTTTCACCATTACGGTCAATCCTTCCGGGCAGGTGAACGATCCAGCTGACCAGGCAGTATGCAATGGTTCGCTTACAACTGGTGTTACCTTTACTACTAATAACACTTCGGGTACTACTGCCTACACCTGGACCAACAACAATACAGGCATAGGGCTTGCGGCTGTCGGTTCCGGAAACATTCCGGCATTTGTGGCCGGCAACAGCGGCAATTCACCTGCAGTTGCCGTGGTAACCGTTACACCTTACTATACTTACGGGAATCAAACCTGTGAGGGGATTGCACAAACTTTCACCATTAGTGTCAATCCCTCCGGACAGGTCAATGATCCTTCTGACCAGGCCTTATGCGCCGGCTCACAAACGACGCCTGTCATCTTTACCACAAGCAACCCGGTCGGGACAACCACCTACACCTGGACCAACAACACTCCGGGCATAGGCCTTGCAGCCAGCGGCTCAGGTAACATACCTGCGTTCACTGCCACAAATACCAGTCCTGTGCCAGTTGTTGCCACGATCACGGTGATACCTCATTTCACCTATGGTTCGCTTACATGTGACGGAGCTTCGCAGACCGTGCTTATCACGGTTTATCCGAAACCGCTGCTCGTAACGCATCCACAGTCAACGTGTTCACCCAATAAGGTTGACCTTACTGCCGCTGCTGTCACATCAGGATCGACACCGGGACTGACCTTTACATACTGGATGAATGCAGGAGCCACCATCCCGATGACGCATCCGACAACCGCAGGAGGCGGGACCTATTATATCAAGGGGACCCTGACGGCGACCGGATGTTTTGCCATCCAACCGGTTACTGTGACAATCAATCCGTTGCCAACGGTGTTTAACCCGACAGGCAGCGGTGGATATTGTGCCGGAGGGCCGGGTCGTGAAATTGGCCTGAGCGGTTCGCAGCCGGGTTTCCTGTACACTCTGTATTATGAATGCTGCACGCCGACAGGGATAACCGTTGTCGGTACCGGCGGACCCTTGTCATTTGGGTACCACACATCACCTGGATTATACTCGATACTTGCCCAGAATCCCGCGACCGGGTGTTTCAACTGGATGTATTATTGCGTCTATATCTGGGTTGATCAGCCGGTCCCTGTCAGCATTTCGATTGAGCCATCGGCAAACCCTGTTCAGTCAGGTACCGAGGTTAGTTTTGTTGCAACACCGACTAACGGAGGGATCTCGCCGACTTATCAGTGGAAGGTAAACGGAATTGTAGTTGGCACAAACAGCCCGACATATTCCTACATTCCTCTTAACGATGACGAGGTGACCTGCATCCTGACTTCAAATGAATATTGTGTTTCCGGAAATCCTGCTTCCGCCAGCGAGATCATGGTGGTCCAGGGCCTTACACCGGTAAATACAGTCTCAGGAATCATCGCCGGTGGTAATTCCAAATGCTACAGTGCAACACAAACACTTACCGTTGCTGGAGGAACCACCACTTTTGTCGTGGAGGCAGGAAGCAGTGTGACCATGATCGCCGGACAGAATATCCGGTATCTCCCGGGTACCAGCATTAATCCGGGTGGATATATGCACGGTTACATCACAACCGACAACCAGTACTGCGGACAGCAGGCTCCTTCGATACCATTGATCGTTGCGGGAGAAAACCAGCTTCCCTACACTTCTGAGCAAACGTTCTTTACAATCTATCCGAACCCCACAAATGGCAACTTTACCCTTGAACAAAGGAGTGGAAGGGTATACGATAAAGTGCAGGTGGAAGTTTATAACATGCACGGAAAGAAGGTAGTACAAGGAGAACTGATCGGAGAGAAGAAGCATGAGTTCCGCACGTCAGACCTTCCGCACGGACTCTATTTTGTAACAGTAGTG
>JAUXWL010000253.1 GCA_030680155.1 Anaerolineales bacterium | reverse complement strand
GGCGCATTGGGCGAGGAAGTGTTCGTGGAAGATGAAAGTTATCTCGACATGGCAACCGCGCTTTCGGGTTCTGGTCCCGCCTACGTATTCCTCTTCACCGAAGCGTTGATCGACGCCGGCGTCCACATGGGATTTCCCCGCCGCATTGCCGAACAACTTGTCTTGCAGACCATCAAAGGCTCTGCGTCATTTTACGAAGGCGCAGCACGTCACCCTGCTACGTTGCGAAATCAAGTCACCTCGCCGGGCGGCACGTCCGCCGAGGCGTTGTATTATTTGGAGAAGGCAGGTTTTCGCACGGCAATCTCCCGCGCGGTCTGGGCGGCGTATCAACGCTCGCTGGAGTTGGGCAAGGAAAAGCCGGGTCACGTTGAAGTGGATGAGGAGAAGTAGCTATTTCAGATCAACAGGAAATGGGCTGGAAATAGAATGACACAATATTTTTTTACTGATGAGTCAGGAGATACCGGGCTAGATGGACAGGCAAGTTCATCCAGCCATTTTGTTATCGCCATGCTGCAACTGGCAGAACGAACGCCGTTATCTCCGCTGGCGGATTTGCGAAAACAATTGAGCCTGTCTCTGAATTTTGAGTTCAAGTATCACAAGACAACAAATATCCAAAAGGATCTTTTCTTCAACGAGGTTACAGAAATCCCCTTTCGTGCGCGGATTGCAGTCCTGAATAAAACCAGGGCTGGCAGGTTGTTCGACACCCATTCATCACATGACATGATTATTGAAATTCTGGTCGGACTGACCCTCCGAGCAAGCGAATTGGATATTTCAAATGATATTCTGATCGTGGATGGGGCCACTCCCGCCTTTCGTAAAAACCTGCGGGTCAAATTTTCCGAACGCTGTAAACTTGAAAGTCGAATTCGCCCTTTCAAGAACATTATTGGCGCAGATTCTAAAAATGAAGATGGGTTACAACTGGCGGATATGATCGCAGGCGCAGTTCGAGTACATGCCATGGGAACTTCCAGCCGTCATTTTCGCGCACTCTCCCAAAACATCGTCGACCTCTGGAACTTACCTTAAATAAAACACCCCAGACTATTCCCTTGCGGGAAAGACAGCCTCAATTGGCTACCTTCTTGTCTGGGGCGGGTAAAACGGTTAAACCGTTTTATTGATAAAAAGATTATAACCCATCCAATACATTTGCTGCAAGCGTTTATAATTCGGGGGGCATTTTCGCCAATCACTGTCCGCTGATTACCGCTCACTGAAATCACCATGTCACTCATCTCTGTTTCCAACCTCACCAAATCCTACGGCGCGACCGACATCTTTGCGGGCGTGACCTTTGCCGTTGAAAAAGGCTCGCGCCTCGGCATTGTCGGTCCGAATGGCGTGGGCAAGACCACGCTGCTGCGCATCCTGGCCGGGGAGGACGAATCCACTTCGGGTGCAGTCACCCGCACACGGGGAGTCCGAAGCGGATATTTGTCGCAGGAAGCGGATTTCAAAATGGAGGGCACGCTGTGGGACGCGTGTCATTCCGTCTTTGAAAATCTGATCAAGCAGCAGGGTGAATTGCACCGCCTCGAAGAATTGATGGCGACCCAGCCCGATGTCATCGAGCAATATGGAAAACTGCAAGAGGATTTCGAGCGCCGCGGCGGATACACTTACGAGACGCGCATCAAGCAAGTGCTGACGGGCTTGGGATTCGACGCCTCGGACTACACCCTCTCATTGGATCACCTCTCCGGCGGACAGCGCACCCGCGCCTTTCTCGCCCGCCTCCTGCTCTCGGACCCGGACCTGCTCCTGCTCGATGAGCCGACCAATCACCTCGACATTCGCGCCGTCGAATGGCTGGAAGGGTATTTGAATCAGTGGGCAGGCGCGGTGGTGATCGTTTCGCATGACCGTTATTTTTTGGATAAGGTCAGCAACATCATTTTCGAGATGCTGCCCGGCGCGTATGAAATTTACAACGGCAACTACACCGCATATTTGAAACAACGCGAAGAACGCATGGCGCGCAGGCAGGAAGTGTTCGAGAGCGAAAAAGAAAAGCTCATGAAGGAAGTGGAATACATCAAGAAAAATATTGCGGGGCAAAACACCCTGCAAGCCAAGGGAAAATTGAAACGACTGACACGGACTTTATTTGCCATTGAACAGGTAGGCTTGGAAGCAGTGTTGAATACGAACTGGAGCCAATTGGACATAGCGCAATATACACCTACGTCCTCGTTCAGCGTGGAGGAAGCAGAGCGGCGCGTGCGTGGCATGAAATCTCCTGTGCGTATGCTGCCGAATCTGCATTTGCGCCTCGGTTCGGAGAAACGATCGGGTGATCTCGTCATCCGCACCAGGGATTTGCAAGTCGGCTTCCCTGATAAATTCCTGTTCAGCGCGCCTGATATTGAATTGCGCCGACAGGATTGCGCCGCGTTGATCGGTCCGAACGGGGCGGGCAAGTCCACGTTCTTGAAGACAATTTTAGGACAGCTTGAGCCGCTGTCTGGTGAAGTCGTCCTCGGCGCGAGTTTGCACATCGGCTACTTCGCGCAGGCGCATGAAGGGTTGAATCCCGAAAACACACTGCTACAGGAAATCGACTCGGTCATGCCGAACTGGCTGCCGGGGCAGATCCGCGATTATCTGGGCAAATATTTATTCAGCGGCGACGATGTATATAAAAAGGTCGGCATGCTCTCCGGCGGCGAGCGCGGACGTTTGGCGCTGGCAAAACTTGCCTTACAGGATACGAACCTGTTGCTATTGGATGAGCCGACGAATCATCTCGACATCCCTTCGCAGGAAGTGTTGGAATCCGTGTTGGAAGATTATCAAGGGACGATTTTGCTAGTCTCGCATGATCGCTATTTGGTGGATGCATTGGCGACACAGATTTGGGAAATCCAGACTTCCGAGGTCTTTAAGACCTCGGAAGTCTCAACCTTGCTCACGTTCAAAGGTACATATTCTGAATTGCGCGCTGAGCGCGAGCAAAAGGAATACGAAGCGTTCATGGCGGCGCAGAAGAGCGCTGATCCCGGGAGCGGCGCGCAAAAGGTCAAGGGTCACAGGTCGAACGTCAGCGCGAAGGAAGAGCGAAAACGCATCGCGCAGCTTCAGCAGTTGGAGAACAAGATCGCGGAGTTGGAAGGTCAACTGGCGCAGATTGGCAGACAGTTGGAAAATCCACCCGCCGATGCGGGCGAGGTGGTGAAACTTAGCAGGGAATACGAATCCACGCAGAAGGAGATGGATGCGAAACTGGCCGAGTGGGAATTGATGCAGGCATGAAACCGTCCAGCGGCAATAAAGCCCTGGAACGCGAAACTTCTGGCAGAAAAATTTCCGGCACGGATTGGCGGCTCTTTCAATGCTTCGCTCGATTCAACGACGCACTGACGGTTCACAAGTAGGATTTGGGGGCTTTTTGTGAGGCCACTGCAAAAATCGATTAAACACGAAGTCCACAAAAGAAAACCTTTTCATTGTTTAACCTTCGTGTACTTCGTGCCCTTTGTGTTTAAGCGTCTTTTTGCTGTGGAGTCTTTTGGATGCTATTTCTTTTTCGATTTCTTCACAGGCTTTGAAGTTTTTTTTACTGGCTTTGCTTTTACCGTGGGTTTGGCGGGTTTCTTTGCGGCGGGTTTTGCAGCCTTTTTCGCCTTCGCAGTCTTTTTCTGCTTTCCACTTTCCGATTTCTTCGCGGGCTTCGGCTCTTCCTTTGCAATCTTGATGAACCGCTCCACCGTCCAGCCTACATTGACAGAGGTCACTGTTTCGCCGGGCTTCACTTCCACGATCAGGTCCCCTTTGGAGGAGGCGCGTTTGCGGACAGCCGCCGCATCCAGCCGCGCGGATTTGGGCGCGCCCTTGCTCAAATGGATGGTCGCCATGTAATTCGGCTTTCCGCTGGCGATGGCGGCGAGAGTGACTTTGTTGGGAAGATCCCATGCGACGACGCCCTTGCCATAACGCCCCTGTATGGGGAAGTCTTTCTGGTCTACGCGTTTGGCTTTGCCGTCACTGGTCAGCAGGAATATCTCACCTTCGGCAGGCAGGATTTCCGCGCCGACAACTTCGTCCTTGTCTTCCAGTTTCATGCCGTTGACACCCGCCGCCACGAGACCCATCGGGCGCACGTCATCTTCCTTGAAGCGGATTGCCATGCCGCTGGATGTGGCCAGCAGAATTTCCTTCTTCTTTCCATCCGTCAAGCCGACCCAGCCGAGGCGGTCGCCTTCATTGACTCTGACCAACGTAAAAGTCTGCGATGAGGGACCAGGCAGTTCGGTGACGAGGGTTTTCTTGATCATGCCGAAGCGCGTCATGGTGATGACGCAGGTCTCTTCACCCAATGAAGATTTGCTGGCAGGCAGGGCGAACACAGCCACGAGCGCGTCGGTGTCGCTCAACGGCGAGACCTTGTTATAGGCAATTCCCTGACTCAATTTATTCGCCTGCGGAATCAAATGTGCGGCAACCGCGGCACATCTGCCGAGTTTGCTCACAAAATAAATCGTATCCGTTGTTGAAACTTTTACTAAAAACCTTGGCGCATCATTACCAGAGTGACGCGGCTGTTTGTCGTCTGTGGTGCGCGAGACCAGTCCATCGTCGGTCACGCCGATCCACACAGTTTGCTGGGGCAGCACGTCGTTGGCGGTCAGCGCTTTCCCGCCCTTCGCGCCGTCCTTCACACTGACGATCTGTGTGCGGCGGCGGTCAGCGTAGGCGGCTTTTACTTTTTGCAATTCCTCGGCAACCACGCCGCGCATCAGCTTGGGTGACTTCAACAGCTTCGTCAAGCCCGCAATGATGCCGGACACTTCCTTGTATTCGGTTTCGATCTTCTTGCGTTCGAGCGCGGCAAGGCGGCGCAACTGCATATCAAGGATTGCGGTCGCCTGCAACTCTGTCAGCTTGTAGCGCTTCATCAGTTTTTGGCGGGCAGTCTCAACGTCCGATGCGTTGCGAATGATATTGATCAACTCATCCAGATTCTTTAACGCGACCAGATATCCTTCGAGGATGTGCGCGCGTGCCTTGGCCTTCTCCAGATCAAATTCCGCGCGCTTCTTTATGACCGTGAGCCTGTGTTCCACATAGACGCGGAGCGCCTGTTTGAGAGTTAACGTGCGCGGCTCGCCATCCACCAACGCCAGCAGGTTGATGCTGAAGGTGGTCTGCATGGGCGTGCGCTTGTACAGGTCGCGCAGGACGAAATTGGGATCGGCATTCTTTGTCATTTCAAGGACGATGCGCATACCCTGACGGTCTGATTCATCGCGCAGGTCAGAGAGACCTTCGAGGTGACCGTCACGCGCCAACTCAGCAATGCGCTCGATCAGGCTGGATTTGTTAACCATATACGGCAGTTCCGAAACGATGATGCGGCTCTTGCCGCGTTCCATCTCTTCGACATGTGCCTTTGCCTGCACCGTGATCTTGCCGCGCCCCGACCCATACGCGGCTTCGATGCTTTCCTCCCCCTTCTCCTGGATGATAAGACCGCCCGTTGGGAAGTCCGGTCCCTGCACGAATTTCATCAACTGCTCGACGTCAATATCATCGAGTTTTTCCCAGCGTTCGATCATGAACACGAGCGCATCCACGATCTCGCCGAGGTTGTGCGGCGGAATGGAGGTGGCCATACCGACGGCGATACCCGTCGCGCCGTTGACCAGCAGGTTGGGAATTGCCGCGGGCAGCACGCTCGGCTCTTCGAGCGTGTCGTCGAAGTTCGGCGCAAAACTGACCGTGTTCTTGTGCAAGTCGAAAAGAATATCCAGCGCGGCATTGGTGAGACGCGCCTCGGTATAACGCATTGCAGCCGGTGGGTCGCCGTCCACCGAGCCGAAGTTGCCCTGACCATCCACAAGTAGTGTGCGCAGGGAGAAATCCTGCGCCATGCGCGCCATCGCTTCATAGACGGCCGAGTCACCGTGCGGATGATATTTACCCAGCACTTCACCCACGATACGAGCGGACTTTTTATAGGCCGTATCCGCGCGGATGCCCATGTCGTACATCGCGTAAAGGATACGCCTTTGCACAGGCTTGAGTCCGTCGCGGGCATCGGGCAATGCGCGCGATACGATCACGGACATGGCATAGTCGAGGTACGACTGCTGCATTTCTGTGTCGATGTCTATTTTTCGTACGATACCGAGTTCCATAGTAGCTCCAAAACTTTTTTATATAATGCCCACGGGCATATCATGCCCGCAGGGTACAAATTGCGCTGGGTATAAACACAAAGGACACCAAGGTCACGAAGTAAAAAAACTTTGTGTACTCTGTGCCCTTTAGGGTCTGTAAATTAATAACTTCCGTCATTGCGAGGAGGGCGCACTTCCCGATGAAGCAATCTCACTCACCGTACAGGGGATTGCTTCGCCAAAGAACGGCTCGCAATGACGGGACTGAGGGAAGTTATATTTTTATGAACCCTTATAGTATTCCTCTCTGAAAACTACGCCAACTGCGAAGATTCTGCACAGTATCGCAAGACCTGCCCTGAGTGGATCGAAGGGTTTATCTTGCCTGCCAGGGCGCAAAATGAATTTTGCGGTACGAACCGCGCTGCGTTTAATTCTTGAATTAATGTTCTAAACGGGGCTTATCTTACGGGGAAAGGGAATATGCGTCAAGTGTGCCGCGTTAGCGCACTTTTGGTTGACTAAATAAATGGATTATCTTCGCATGGGATATAAAAAAACGGCGCAGATGAAAAATCTGCGCCGTTTCATTTCATTCTGCCTGCATATCAAGGCGTGAAGTTGATCCGCTTTGTGATACAGATTCCCTTTTGACTCAGATTTGTACACAGCGTAACATCCACGCGGAGTCTGTTTCCGCTGGGGTTATAGGCGAACATCGGCGAACTCAAGTTGAAGGTACCGCCCGCGTTGAGGACATCCTTGGTGGTGGTTTTCAAGCAGCCATCAAGGTCAGTGAAGCCATCCGCCAGTGCGGCAGCCTCCACATCCGTGACAGTATCCCTGATCTTGATCTTCACCGAGCGGAAGGAGATCGGTCCCGTGTTTTTCAACTTAATATCCACCCACCAGCCGGAGCATGAGTCCAGACCGGCAAATTTGGCGGTGAAATCAGGTGACGGGGTCGGGGTTGCCGTCGGGGTGGGAGTCGGGGGCGGAGTAAAGACCGGCAGCACAAGATACGGACCCGCCAACGTGGCATATTCCCCCCACACCCAGCAGAATTGTGCGCCGCCCCCGGGGTTGCGGATGTACCAATAATTATTCGTCGGGTCACGCCCGTAAACCTCTGCCGTCTGCCCAACGAGCAAAGCGCCCACCCGGTCATAGACCCTGCCCGGACCCACCCGACAGTTCGTGGGAACCGAAACGCTGATGGTCGCGACGGTAGAGGTGGGCGTAAAGATCGGCAAAGGAGTCTGGGTTGCCGTCGGTGTGAACGTCGGAGGTTCAGGGGTGAACGTAAACGTGGGCGTTGCGGTTATATCCAACGTGGGCGTCAGTGTTTCAAGCAATGCGTTTTGGGTTAACCCGGCAATCACGGTTTGGGCGGCAGCCGTGCTGATGCTGCCCGGGTCCGGTGTGGCAATTCCCGGCACCGAACAGGCAGCCGTTGCGGATAGCAGAACCGCTATAAAAATGTAAAATCGGGGTTTATGGATCATGTTCACTCCTTTCAACAAACTTCTGTCTACTTATGACGTTCCCCATATCACACTTGTTCCTTTCGTTAACGATACCAGATTAGCCAGCCTTTGCCCGTCCATTTTTTATGCAAATCCACGTTGAAGCCCTTCCCCGCCAGCCGTTCCGCAGAAGCGGAAAACCATTGCTTCAAGCCAAACGTTTTCGCCGCAGAAGCCTCCGCCGCCGAACGCTTCCATGCCTCTAAAAAATCATACACCTCCTCGCCCGGCACAACACGGTGGATGTAATTCTTCGGCAGGACTGCCTGGAAGTCGGTGATGTCAAAGCCCATGTGGAAGTTGGTACCAAAGACCAGCGCCTCGAACCTCCAGCCGACACCTGCTTCACGCCTCGCGACATTCGCCACGCTGATGCTGCCATACGGGTTGGATGTCCCCTCGATCATCAGTCCGCCGGGCAAAACACGCTCTGCAAGCCGCTCATACGCTGGAGCAAAATCCTGCTCCTCATACTGACGCAGGACATTGAACGCGCGGATCAGCCGCACCGTTTCTCCAGCTTGCAATGGAAGATTGAATCCGCCCAATCGAAAGAAGGTTTTTTCATCGGCAAAAGGCTGGGCTGCCTCCACCCGTTCCTTGTCTATCTCCACGCCGAGGATTTTCAGGTTTGGGTTTATGCGCCGAAAACGTTCCGCGCTTTCGAGCGTGGTACGCGGGTCAAAGCCGTAGCCGAGGTCAATGAACAGGGACTCGGCGAACAGTCCATCGGTCCGCGTGAGAAGCGAGGGTTCGTAGAGCAGGATGAAGTTATCTGCCCGACGGAGTCGGTTCGAGGCGGTCTTGCCGCGGGTAATTTGTCCCTGTGGTTTTTTGGCAGGTAGTTTTTTCATCGGCACTGATTATACTGATGATGGGCAAACAAAAAGAGGCGGTCATCAAGACCGCCTCTTTTGCTGTTGATTTTTTTACGGAGTGAATTCGATGTTCTTTGTGACACAAGTGCCGCTGCCAAGCAAGCCCGTACACAGGTTGATCGTGGCTTCGATCTTGTGCCCGACGGGGTTGTCGTTGAATGCCGCCGAACTGACCACATACGACTGGCCCGGCTCAAGAGTGGCGCTGATGCTGGAAGACAGACAGCCGCCGAGGTCGGTGAAACCGTCCTTCAACTCACCAAGCGATACACCGGTGACTGTGTCCTTTACTGTGATGCCAACCGATTTGAAGGCAACAGTACTGGTGTTCTTCAAATTGAATTCAACCCACCAGCCGACACAACTATCCACTCCCGCGTAGGAGACATCAAAACTGGGGACAGGGGTAGGTGATGGCGGAGGGGTGAAGACTGGAACTGCGCCGAGATTGCCGCCTTTGGCATAGAAGCCCCACATCCAGCAGAAGACAGTCTGGTTGTTCGGGCTGCGGACATACCAATATTCATTGGTTGGATTCTTGCCGATGACCTCGATGATCTGCCCGATCAGGAAAGTATCCACAAGGCTGTAGGCCTGCCCGGGACCTGTGCGGCAATTGGTGTTTTCTGAAAGCGTGACATAAGCAAACGATGGCGTGGATGTGAGAGCAGGCGTGGCAGTAAATGCCTGAGTGGCAGTTGACTCTGGCAGCGCCGTGAAGGTTGCGGTGGCATCTGCTTGAAGCGCAGCGGCGGTGACGGTCAATGCGGCGGCTTCCAATGGATCAGCGGTTGGCGTGCCATCGGGCGCATTGCCTGGCAGGTTGCATGCCTGAAGGAATAGCAGGGTGAGGATAATGCCAAAATGGAATAAGGTGTTTTTACGTTTCATAATTTTCCTGGCTCCTTGTGAAATGTGGACGTAGGTTAAATGATAAGGGCGACTTTGACAGTCGCCCTTATGTACTATCTTTCTAGCTGCCGGATTCTGCGTCTGGTGACGGGGAGAGCTCGGCATCGTCACCATCCACTGGTTCTTCCTTTTCGGTGAACCGTCCGTGGATAAAGCCGGTACCGGCTGGGATGAGCTTGCCGATGATCACGTTTTCCTTCAAGCCGAAGAGCGGGTCGGTGGTGGAGCCAATGGCTGCGCTTGCCAGCACTTTGATGGTGTGCTGGAAGGAGGAGGCGGAGAGGAATGAGTCGGTGCTGAGAGATGCCTTGGTTACGCCGAGCAGCACTTCGCTGAAACGAGCCGCCTGTTTTCCTTCCGCGATCAACTTCTCGTTGGACCTGCGGATATTAAGGCGGTCCACCACATCACCGGGCAGGTGCTTGGTGTCGCCGGGGCGGGTGACCTGCACCTTGCTCAGCATCTTGCGGATGATGACCTCGAAGTGCTTGTCATGGATGTTCTGACCCTGTGAGCGGTACACTTTCTGTACCTCGGTCATCAGATACATCTGGCAGGCGTCGCGTCCCTGTATCTTGAGGATGCCATGCGGGTTGAGCGAACCTTCGGTCAGCGGTTGACCAGCTTCCACATGCGCGCCGCTCTTGACGAGCAAACGCGAGGTGTTCGGGATGTCTTCGACGATCTCTTCACGCTGTTCGTAAGAGACGATGATCTTGTGTTCCTTCTTCTCCACCGCCACGCGCCCGCCGTGCTGGGCAACGATGGTGGCTTTTTCCTTGGTGGCGAGGATTTCGCCAGCCTGTACTTCCGTTTCATCCTTTGCGACAAATTTCCAATCCTCGGGGATGGCGTATTCATCGTGGATCATTTCAGCGTGTTCGATGCGGACTTCGCGCATATCCGGGTATTTCTCTGATTGCTGGATATGCACAATGCCATTGATCTCAGCCACAACGGCTTCACCCTTTGGCATCTTCCGCGCCTCGAAGATTTCCTCCACGCGCGGGAGACCCGTAGTGATATCGGTTGCGCCGCTGGATGCCACACCACCGGTGTGGAAGGTGCGGAGCGTCAATTGTGTGCCAGGCTCGCCGATGGACTGGGCGGCAACGATGCCAACTGCGGAACCCAGCTCCACCATTTCACCGCGCGCGAGGTCGATGCCATAGCATTTTGAGCAGATACCGTGGGTTAGTTCGCAGGTCATGGGCGAGCGAAGTTTGATTTCGGTAATACCTGCGGTTGCGATCTTACGCGCCAGGTCGTGTGTGATTACGTCGTTGTATTCGGCAAGTACTTCGCCGGTCTTCGGGTCGAGTATGCGATCTGTCGTGAGGCGGCTGTACATGCGGCTATCCATCGACTGGCCTGCCACATCGTCCGATTTGCGGATCCAGACGCCCTCGTGTGTGCCGCAGTCGTATTCGTTGATGATGATGTCCTGGGCAATGTCCACGAGACGGCGGGTGAGGTAGCCGGCATCCGCTGTACGCAGAGCCGTATCCGCCAGGCCTTTGCGCGCACCGTGCGTGGAGATGAAGTATTCCTGCGCGGTCAGGCCTTCGCGGAAATTGGAGCGGATCGGCATCGGGATGATGCGTCCGGAAGGATCAGCCATCAAACCACGCATGCCCGCCAATTGCGAGATGGTGGAGAAACCACCCTTGGTCGCACCGGAGGTCGCCATGGTGGAAAGATTGCCGTCCGGATCCATGTGCTTCTTCACGGCGTCGCCCACTTTTTCAGTGGTTTCCTGCCAAATCTGGATTTCGCGTTCGTTCTTTTCCTGCTCGGTCAGCAGACCACGGCGGAAGTCACGCATGACCACTTCAACTGCTTTTGATGCTTCTTCAAGCAGGCCTTTTCGTTCCGGTGGAATTGAAATATCGGCAACTGCCAGCGTGGTCCCCGATTTCGTGGCATATTCAAAACCAATGCTTTTTATGGCGTCAGCGACATCCGTGGTTACTTCCTGCCCGCAGAGTTCATATACTTCTGCAACCAGGTCCTTGACGCCGCCTTTGTCCAGTTTTTTGTTGACAAAATGTACCTGGGGAGGAAGGATGCGGTTGAATAACACGCGACCCACGGTTGTAGTGATAATACGATACTCAGCCTCTGGCAGGCGGTCACCTTTGTCGTCGTACCAGGTGTTTGCGCGGAATTTGATCTCAGTGTGAACATCCACTTGATCCAGTGCATAGGCTAATTCCACTTCGTCCATGTCGGCAAATGCGCGGCCATCGCCGCGGTGAACGGCCTTCTTTTCCATGGTCAGGTAGTACACGCCCAATACCATGTCCTTGCCTGGGGCAATGATCGGCTCGCCATCCGCAGGCTTGAGCAGGTTTTTCGAAGAGAGCATGAGTTCGCGCGCTTCGGTAACAGCCCTTTGCGAAAGCGGCACATGTACGGCCATTTGGTCGCCGTCAAAATCTGCGTTATAAGCAGTGGTCACGAGCGGATGCAACTGAATCGCGGAACCTTCGATAAGGATCGGCTCGAATGCCTGAATACCGAGACGGTGCAGGGTGGGAGCGCGGTTCAACAATACGGGACGGTCGCCAATCACGGCTTCGAGCGCTTCCCAAACTTCGGGACGGTTGCGTTCGATCAGGCGGCGGGCGCCCTTCACGTTGGCGGCGTAACCGTTCTGCACCAGTTTGGCGATCACAAACGGACGATATAGCTCGAGCGCCATGCTCTTGGGCAGACCACACTGGTGCAAACGCAGCTTCGGACCGACCACGATCACGGAACGACCGGAGTAGTCCACACGTTTACCGAGCAGGTTGCGGCGGAAACGTCCCTTCTTGCCTTTGAGCATATCGCTGAGCGACTTGAGCTCGCGGCGTCCACGGCGGGAGAGCGCCTTGCCGCGCTGGGAATTGTCGATCAGGCTGTCCACGGCTTCCTGCAACATGCGCTTCTCATTGCGGATGATGACATCCGGCGCGCCGAGTTCGAGCAGACGCTTGAGACGGTTGTTGCGGTTGATCACGCGGCGGTACAGGTCGTTCAGGTCGGAGGTGGCAAAACGTCCACCGTCCAACTGCACCATCGGGCGCAAGTCGGGAGGGATGACGGGCAGCACGGTCAGGATCATCCACGCCGGGCTGTTGCCAGAGCGGCGGAAGGCTTCCACGACCTTGAGGCGGGTGGTGGCTTTCTTGCGTTTCTGCTTGCTCTTGGTGGTGCGGACTTCGTGCCACAGTTCTTCGGAAAGTTTATCAAGGTCAAGACGTTCGAGGATGTCATAGAAGGCTTCGGCGCCCATGTCGGCGCGGAAGACCTGACCCCAACGCTGCTTCAATTCACGGTAGCGGATCTCACTGATAAAGGTGAAGGGGCGCAGTTCCAGCAATTCATCACGCAGGCGGGACGAATTGTTCGAGGAGACGGAGGTCTGCGATTCCAATTCATTGCGCAGGGCTTCCATTTCCTGATCTGCTCCCGCCTTGATAACGGCAGACTGGGTCTTCAGTTCTTCGATCTCGGTCTGGCGCTTGCCCTTAAATTCATTTTCGAGCGCTTCCAGTCTCTTCTGGACATTCTTCTGAATAAGCGTGATGTGCTTGTTGGCAACCTTGTCGCCGACATCGATGATCTTCTCACCGGTCTGCTCGAAGGTAATGGCCTTCCTGGCCGCTTCGCCCATCTGGTCCTGAAGTTGTTTCTCCAGTTTTTGACCTTCCTTGATGATGGGGTCAAGTTGTTCGGCAATGTCTTCGTCGTAGCCTTGTTCGAGCAGGGCTTGCTTCTGCTTGAGTTCACCAATCTTCGCATCGCGCCTGGTCTTGATCTCGGCAATGCGGGCGTTGATCTCCGAAGCCTGTTCGCGCTCGGAGATCGTGATCTCATCTTCAAGACGCTGGAGCGCCTTCTTGCGGGCTTCCTCGTCCACGTAAGTAACAATGTATTGGGCAAAATACAGCACACGGTCCAGGTTGCGGCGGGAAACATCCAACAGCATACCCATCTGCGACGGGATACGGCGCGTGTACCAAATATGAGCAACGGGGGAGGCAAGCGCAATGTGCCCCATGCGCTCACGGCGGACTGCGGAGCGGGTTACTTCCACGCCGCATTTTTCACAGGTAATACCCTTATATCGGGGATTCTTGTACTTACCGCAATAGCATTGCCAATCACGGGTGGGTCCAAAAATCGCTTCACAGAACAACCCATCCTTTTCCGGGCGCAAGCGGCGGTAGTTGATGGTTTCAGGTTTCAGTACCTCGCCATACGACCACGACAAAATGGTTTGGGGCGAAGCAAGGCTGATACGGAGTGCGGTCAGTCCCTTGGTTTCCACTGGATCCTCTCCTAAATAAAAGAATACGTTTCGAGCGTTCTCTGTTATAGCGTGTAGTCGCTTTAAGCCAGAGACAAACAAAGGCAAGCGCTTTGAGAATATTTCTCAAGCGCTTGCTGGTTTTTTGGCTCGGTTATGACATCCAACAGACGGATTATATGCACTAGGGGGATGCCCGTCAAGGGTGTTAACTAGTGAAGAAGCCATGTATCAAGAGGATTCAACGCCTCTCCTGGGGTTTTTGCCTGATTCTGCTACCCGGGCGCTTCCCTCAATTGCAAGTTTCGCGGCGCTGGCAGATAATGCCGCGCCACAGTTGGGACAGTTGAGAGGCTTCATGGTTATGG